>JAUHYX010000001.1 GCA_030426285.1 bacterium | reverse complement strand
TACTCAAAAAATCTAGTAGAATCGTGGCAACAAGGTTATTCGCCTTGAGCCTTGCTAAAAGCCTGTTCACCATCAAATGTCTGCAATTTCTCGATATGCACCCACGGTAGGCCTGCTTCAGAAATAGCATTGATCAACGCAGAAATTTCCTCATTAGACACATCGCCCTGCTCAGTGCGATAACGACAGCAGAATGCATCTACGAGCATGCCATCTGGAGTTGGTCCAGGAAAAACCTTGGTGCCGCGGTTTGACATCATTTGAAGTGAGAGATTACCGACTGTCTTTGGAGCTTGAGGCATTCCGTTTGAACGAACGAACACGTCAACACCAACAACCTTTACGTCAGCATCTTTAGTGATGTTCTCAGTAGAAACTGAAATTTGGGCAGCTTCTGAACGGTCGAGTGAATATTCGCCTTTCATCGCTTCAATGCGCTCGACTATTGCCTGCGTAAATTCAGCTGTATTTGCTTCGCCGCCCAAATCTTTGGTGCGAATTCCAGCTTCCATAGTGGCAATCATAGCTGCATTAACAAGTTCAGCAATACCAGTGTAGCCCAAGTGTTGTAGCAGCATGATTGCAGACTGCAACAAAGCCGTTGGATTGGCTAGTCCTTTTCCGGCAATATCTGGTGCACTTCCGTGAACTGCCTCAAATACCGCACAATTGTCCCCGATATTCGCGCCAGGAGCAACGCCGAGTCCACCTACCAAACCAGCGCACAAATCCGAAAGGATATCGCCGTAAAGGTTTGGACCAACTAGAACGTCGAATTGCTCGGGTCTAGAAACAAGCTGCATACAAGCATTGTCGACAAGGATATCGTTGCTCTCAACATCTGAATTCTCTGAAGCAACTTGCTTAAACGATTCAAGGAACAAGCCATCTGTTGCCTTGTGAATATTGGCTTTGTGGTATGCTGTCACGGTTTTGCGACCAATTGCCTTTGTCATTTCAAAAGCATAACGAGCAATTTTCATGCTCCCCGGTCTCGTAATCAACTTAAGACCTTGCGCAACATTTGGAGTTTGGGAGTGTTCAACACCTGCATATGTGTCTTCCACATTCTCGCGAACGATAATGAGATCAACATTATCAAAACGAGTCTTTACACCCGGAAGTGTTCTCGCAGGGCGCACATTCGCGTACAAGTCAAGCTTCTTACGCAGTGTCACATTCACAGATTTGTGACCTGTTCCAATAGGAGTTGTTGTAGGACCTTTCAACGCCAAGCCGTGTTCTTTGATAGCGTCGAGAGTCTCTTCAGGAAGTCCTGACGGACACTCTTCGATACAAGAAAGGCCTGCTTTGTGTTCTACAAATTCGAGAGGTGCTTGGGCTGCTGCCAGAATCTCAACAACTGCATCTGCAATCTCAGGGCCGATGCCATCACCTTTGATCAGAACTACCTTATGCATGAAAAATAAACCTTTGCGTTTGTTAGATATATGCTGTTTTCAAGTTAGTCTAGATTTTCAACGATCAATGCACTTGCCTCACCGCCACCGATGCAAAGAGTTGCAAGGCCATAGCGCTTGTTGTGGCGTTTCAGGGCGTACAGCAAGGTGGTTAGGATACGCGCCCCTGATGCACCAATTGGGTGACCAAGAGCAATTGCACCACCGTGCACATTGATTTTGTCTAACGGCAGATCGAGCTGATTTTTAGCAGCAAGCGCCACAACAGCAAAGGCCTCATTGATTTCGAACAAGTCGATATCTTCGATTTTCAAACCAGCCTTTTCACATACGCGTTTAATCGCATCAACAGGTGCCGTTGTGAACCACTCAGGAGCATGAGCAAAAGAAGCTTGGGCAACAATGCGCGCCATTGGTTTTTTACCCATTTCGGCCGCCTTTTCTGCTGAAGTGACGACGAGTGCAGACGCACCATCATCAATCGTACTTGCATTTGCTGCAGTAACCGTCCCATCTTTCTGGAACACAGGTCTCAAATCTGGAATCTTCTCAAACTTTACTCGCTGAGGTTCTTCGTCTTCAGTTACAGAAATGCTGCCTTTGCGTGACTTCACTTCAACAGGTGTGATTTCATCGTTGAACCAACCATTCTTTTGAGCTTCAATCGCTCTGTTGTAGCTAGCAATTGTGTATTCATCTTGATCTGCACGCGGAATTGAGCATTCGGAAGCACACAATTCAGCAGCATTGCCCATATGGTAGTCGTTATACACATCCCACAAGCCATCTGCAATCATAGAATCAACTAGAGCGCCATTACCCATTTTGATGCCATTGCGAGCGCCTTTGAGGATGTGAGGTGCATTTGACATAGACTCTTGTCCACCTGCAACAACAATCTCTGCGTCGCCACACTTTATTGCTTGGTCGGCAAGCATAACAGATTTAAGGCCGCTTCCGCACACCTTGTTAATTGTCATTGCTGGCACAGAATTTGGAATGCCAGCACCAATTGAGGCTTGTCGTGCTGGAGCTTGTCCTACACCTGCGGTCAGCACATTTCCCATGATAACTTCGCTCACTTGATCTGGCTGAACGCCGGCGCGTTCTAGAGCTGCAGAAATTGCTGTTGCACCCAAAGCAGGGGCAGAAACTGTTGAAAGAGAGCCTAAAAAAGCGCCGATTGGAGTACGGGCAGCGGAAAGAATCACTGTGTCTTTCACGAAACACCTCCGAATATGAGTTCTATTCGTTTAACTGATTAGTATCTTTGTGGAGATTGTACTCGTCGATCAAGACAAGTACAAAGAACACTAAACTAACCCTTTTTCGGCAAATTCATGAATATTGAGATACTTGGAAAAACGTTCGGGCCTGTTGAAACAAACTGTTTTATCGCAATCGACATAGATACACGCGATTGTTTGGTTTTTGATGCTCCGCTCGGGTGTGAGTCGTGGGTAAGAGAAACATGTAAAGAATTGCGCCTCAATTTGCGGGCACTCATGCTGACACATTCACATTGGGACCATACTGCAGATGCGGCAACATTTTCTGACATCCCAATTTTTATTGACGAACCAGACAACTACAGGCTTGTGGAACCTATGAAGTACACGGGGTGGCCATTGCCGTTCACTATTGAACCTGTCACTAATGCGCGTTTCATAGGTGAAGAGAAGAGTATGCAAGTTGGCTCATTTGTTATTGAGGTATTGCGTACGCCTGGCCATACTGAAGGCGGAGTCTGCTTTCAACTAGGAGAGAACGTAATTGTGGGAGACACAATCTTCAAAGGGAGTGTTGGCAGAACAGATTTACCTGGCGGTGACTACCAAACATTGATGCAGTCAATCAAGTTGCTCGTCTCAACATATGCACCTGCAACGAAGTTGTATCCTGGGCATGGGCCGAACACTACAGTTGAAAGAGAACAAAAAGCTAATCCATTCGTGCGCGAGGCGTTGTTGTGACAAGCACCAATACAAGCCGAGTTGCTATTACAGTTGGCCTTGTGATGGTATGTCTGGTACTGCACGCATGCTACTCGTTTACGGGTGCAAGTGTGCCGGCGCATCTTCAAACAATCAACATCGCTGAAGTGAATGTAGATGCACAATTTGGCAACCCGCCATTGTATAAACAGGTTTTTCTTGACCAATTGGTCGATGAGTTTGAAGGCAACAGCACACTGTCATTGACGGAATCTCAAGGCGATGCGACCATTTCACTTTCGGTTGCTTCAATAACTGAATCAAGCGCCGGGTCGGCACAAACAGAAACTGAGACGGATCGAAGTGTAACTGTCACAGTGCGGGGTGAATACTTCGACAATGTGAAGCAACGAGAATTGTGGACAAAACAATTCACACAAAAAACCACATTTTCTGTCTCGGGAGGGCAAGCCGCGCGCGATGAGGCCGTGCAGGAGCTCTTAGAGTACATTGCAGAGGACGTCGTTCTCGCAGTCGTTTCCGGTTGGTAAATTTATCCGCCGATATTTAGTATCTTTGCTGTTTGAATTTTTCTGCCTTGAAAAATTGCGTCACAATAATATGGCGTGTACTGAATGGAACTACTGATACTCGGCTTATACTTCGTTTGTTTGACTGTGTTGTGCGTCTTTGGATTGCACGGTCTACTACTTATTTATTTCTACCATAAATCGCCTGAAGAATCTCAAGCAATTGAAATGTCTGAAGGGGCGAGCTTCCCAGTTGTTACTGTACAGATACCGCTATACAATGAAGTATATGTTGCTGAGCGTATAATTGAGGCCGTTTCTAACATAGATTGGCCAAAAGAGTCGCTTGAGATACAAGTGTTAGACGACTCTACAGATGAGACCAAGGAACTGGTTGCTGCAACAGTTGAAGAGTATGCAAAACGCGGATTCAACATCAAGCAAATTCACCGTGTTGACAGGGCCGGATTCAAGGCCGGAGCATTAAAGGGTGGCTTAGAATGTTGTCAAGGCGAGTATGTTGCAATTTTTGATGCCGATTTCGTTCCCAAAGCGGAGTTTCTCAAAAAGACTATACCGTATCTGGAGAGCGATGCCAAAGTTGGCATGGTACAAACTCGTTGGGAACATATCAACGAAGACTACTCATACCTAACACGTGCACAGGCACTTGCCCTCGATGGCCACTTTGTTGTTGAACAACAGGTCAGGAATAAGGCCGGTTTTTTCATCAATTTTAATGGCACAGCAGGTGTGTGGCGCAAAGAGTGCATCGAGGATGCTGGAAACTGGCAGAGCGATACGCTCACTGAAGATTTAGACTTAAGTTATCGCGCTCAAATGAAGGGCTGGAAATTTAAGTATTTAAACAATGTCACCTCTCCAGCCGAATTGCCGGCTGAAATCAATGCGTTGAAATCTCAGCAGTTTCGTTGGACAAAAGGAGCGATTGAGACGGCGCGCAAGCATTTGCCGGCTGTCTGGAAATCAAAAGTGCCTCTCATTCACAAAATTGAGTCGACATTCCATTTGGGCTCAAATATTGTGTTTCCACTCATTCTTCTCGTAGCGATACTCAACGTTCCGCTCGTTGTCATAAAAAATGAGTTTGCTGAGTTGAACGATTTTTTCATGTTTATGTCAGTGTTCGTTGTCGCTACCATCTCAACATTCCTAATGTATATGTATTCGCAGCGTGACGTATATCCAGACTGGCAAAGACGAATTCTCTTGTTTCCGTTGTTCTTGGCGGGGTCAATGGGCCTTTCGGTCAACAATACAAAGGCCGTATTAGAAGGCTTAGTTGGAATAAAGTCTGCATTTATTCGCACGCCAAAGTACAAGGTTGAGAAAGCGCAAGACTCGTGGAAGTCAAAAAAATATGCTGGGCGCAAAATTGGCATAGTTTCGGTATTTGAAGTAGCATTGGCATTGTACTTCTTGGTTGGAGTTGGAGCTTCCTTACATTACATGGAAATTGCAGCTATTCCATTTCAGCTCATGTTCTTCTTTGGTTTTGGTGTTGTAGGATACCTATCGCTGAAACACGCCTTTCAGGTACAACAATAGGGTATATATGAAGCAGACATTATTTCATTTTGCCAGCACATTGATCTGTGTACTTGCGCTGTCGTTAGTTTCTTGCGCCGATACTGAAAAGGATGTTATTGAGACCAATGGTGACTCGAATTCTCAACAATCAGATACCAATAGTACTGGGAATCCTTTACTTGTTGCAGGGAACTACTGCTTCGGTTATGAGTGGAGTAAAGGTCAAACTGAACAGTATGAAGTGTATACAGAAGAGATCATTGCGTATTCACAGGAACAAGTAGAATTGCGCAAGCGCCAAGAAATGTGGGAGATAACATGTGTTGGCATTGTTGCTGACACTATCTACAAACTGGAGATGCAGCTGAAGCAGGCGCAATCTGAAATAGTTGTCGGAAGTGACACCCTTCAAAAAAGTACACACCCGATGCAGAATCACAAAGTAAACATTGCAATCACAGCTGACGGAAGTAGGGTTTCACAAAACATACTTCCTCGCAACCCCGTAGAGCACCCATCTGGACCTTATGCGAACCTATTCCCTCCTCTATTGCACAAGACATGTGCTATAGGTGGTGAAAACTGGTTGTCTGAAAAAGCTACAACACAGCTTGACGAAACCTGTTTTCCACCTACTAGAATTACATCGCAAACATTAGTAGAGTTTAATGAATTGGCTGGGCAAGACAGCTCAGTAGTTGTGTTAACATATCACAAGTCTGGACAAGCCTCAGAAGGCATCATTCCAGATTTGACAAAAGAGAGAACAACAGCCGTTGTCTCGGAACAAGGGCAAGTTGCTATTCATGATGGCATCATTCTTGATGCAGAAATATCGGTTGACGTTCAAGTGACAACAGTTGGACGGCAACCCAAAGAAAAAAAGTGGCGTCATTTGATTAAATCGCAGTATCGAAGGAGATAGCCTGCCAAAAAATTCGTCACGTGGATATCTTTTTTTATATTGCCCAACCTCCAAGAGTGTACTTGGGGGACGTGTGCAATGTTTAAATGCAGTTGAAGAGAATTAACAACCAACCTAAAATATCAACGGAGCAATCCATGGCTTCATCACAGCCTCGTGTGACTTCTGTTGCAAATCCGCCAACTCGGGCGCATTTGTTTACGAGGTCGAAACGTGCTGTCGGTCTCGTAATTGGAGTGCTGACGGCACTGTTTGTTTCCTCCATTTTCAGCCCGTCCGCTCAGGCGCAGTGTACATCGCAAGCGGTGTACTCGTTAATCAACGGAGTGGATAACTCTGTTCCCCCAGTGAAGGTGGGGAACGCGATTCCATTCGATGTGTTGTTAGCCGCAGTTGACGCGACAGACTACACGCAGAACTGTAACTTTTTTCCGCAGTCTGCGAGCTTGGAGATCTCGGTATCGGGAGCAAATGCAAGCTATTTGTCATTCGTAAGTTCAACAACAGCGAGCTGGCCTCCATTTACCCCAACGTACTTGTTCGAAGACATGATTATCGTGTCGAGTACAACAAGTGCCGTAACGGTAGACTTCACCCTCGTAAACACAAATGGTGGCGTGACCTTGTTGTCTACGTCAACTACTATTCGTGTTAGTGGTACGGCATCGCGCCTTACGTACAGTGTGGTTGAAGCGGGAGAGACTAGCCCGAATGACCTCAGCGGTATCAACAATCGTCTGACAATGCAGTCAGGTAACAACAACAACATTCGTTACCAGACAATTAACGATGACCTAGAGCCATCGGCATTGCAAACCACAACCAATGTTGTGTTTACCCTTACTGGTCCGACTAACATTAGCTTTAGCTCTACTGGATCTGTCCTCACAAGTGCGACATATCCAATGGCTGCTTTTAAAGAGAATGGAGCGGATACAACAGGGTTGACATTCTACAACATGGGACCGGTTGTTCAAACAGCAGTATTGACGGCTTCAAACGGAGTTCTTGCCAATACATCAGCTACAATTGCGGTGTATCCATTGGCTCCAGATCGCATGGCCATTAGCGCGACAACAAATGCGAACGGGTTTGATGGCTTCAATAGTGGTGTCACAACAGTGACAGTAACAGCTGGAGATCGTGATATTCAACTTCCAGTAACACTAGCATCTTATAATGCTTTTGGGAATATGTCAGCGGTTCAAGGTTCAGATGAAGACATCTCTGTTTCATTTGGAAACCATGCGGACTTACTCTACACGCCGAGTACTCGCACGTTTGTGACGAGCTCAGCACTAACAGGAAGCACGGACATGTTGCAATGGTTTGGTATCCGCCAAACAACTGCAACTCTCACATATAGTGCAGCCGGTCTTGGCTCAACGAGTATCAATGTTACCATGAATGTACCAGATGCCGTTGCAATCGCTGCATCAACGCAAGCTAGTACATCAAACGACGGTCGTTCTACAACTGCTTTGCACCTCACTGGAGCAACAGGGAACTTCGACTTTGTCTTCTCAACATTTGATTCTTCAGACAACCTTACAGCAACGAATGGTAACCTCGCACCAACAATCAGCACAAACTTCACGGTTTCTTTGATTAATTCTGGTGCTGTAACATTGAATGCAGGAACATCTGCTTCAATCGACAACACTGTGGCTTCTACAAACCACACGTTGACACTCGGTTGGTCTGGTATGTTCTCTACAGTTGCGACAATCCAGGTTACTCACCTAGGTGATGGAGCACTCGGAACCACAACATTCTCGTTGACTATCTTCCCGCCACCGGCAACGGATTTGGCGTTTAGCTCAACCAGTATTGTTGGTTTCGATGGTATTCCTTTGACACGCGCAACATTCCAGTTCAACAACAATGTGCATGCTCTTCCAGAAATGGTGGGAACAACCAGCACAATCAGCGTGACTTCTGCCATATACAACGCTATCGGAAGTTTGACGGCAACAAGCTCACAGATTACTGGTTTGTTTGAACTAACAGGCCCGATATCGGAAACTGTTGGTAGCGTTGCGTTGACTACTACGGGAGTAATTTTCGAAGGTAACTCTTTGACGCTCCCATATAGTGGCCCGATCAACACTGTGGCAACGTTGCAACTTCGCGTTACTGAAGGAACGTTGAAAACAACAACTGCATTGATCGGATTCCAACCACCAGCAGCAACTCGAGTTGCTTGGAGTACAACAGATCCTACTGGTCAAGATGGATTCAATGGTGGTGAACTCACGGTCAACTCTCAACAGATCATCAATCTTAACTTTGCGACTTTCAACGAACTAGGCAATACTCGTGTTACGAGTGCCTCAAGTACATTGATTATGCGCATTGATGGTTCACCATTCCCGTCTAACCCATCAATCAAACCTACGATTACAGGTGTTGGTGGTGTATGGTCAGGTGGACCTGCTGTTACCTCGACACATGCGGAGGTACATATTTTCGGTGACGATGCAGGTGCGCAAACGGCAAACCGCTTAGGTACGCTTCAGTTTGGTTGGTTGGGAGCAAGTCCAACTACAATAACTCTCAGTTTGACGAGTGCGACTGGACTTGTTAATACGAGCTTAACCGTTACGATTTGCCCATTGGCGCCAAGTACAATTGCCGCAACTCTTACCGGAAGCGCAATAGCTGAAGACAATGATCAATTCAACGCCGGTGATGTATCGGGCTTGGGCAATAGATTCATCATATCAATGGTGAACCGTACTTCAGCAGTTGTTCCTGTAACTGTTGCTACGTGGAACGCAATTGATACTAGGTCTAATCCAAAGACTCCTGTAACCTTGGCAACTCATGTCTTCACAGGATTTGATGATTTTTCAGTTACCAACAGTTTGGCTGTTATCCCAACATCAACTGGTCAAGTAACAATTCCAGACCTTAGGTTTACGATGACAGGAGCTTTTGCTCGCGGAGCTAATTTCTGGGTGACGACAACCGGTACTGGAAGTATGGAGTTACAGCAACTTCCAAATATTGTTATCACGTTGCTGGCTCCTGCAGCAGACAGGCTTGCATTCTCGAATTCTACCGGTGCTGGTATAACTGGATTCAATGGAGGAGATTTGACGATTGATGTCAATACTCCAGTAGTGACTATACCGGTTACAATGGCGACTTTTGACCAAGAATGGTATCCAACAGCAACGGGTAACAATACATTCCCGATCTTCTTCTTCACAACGACTGCCATTATCACAGCTGATGCAGGTGGAGATCCAAGACTACAAATTGTTGGGTCGTCAACATTGACGTTCTCTCCAATTTCAGTGACTGATGATACAAATTTACAGTTCTCTTGGACAGGACCGGATAACACAACAGCAACATTCACTGCGACGCACAATGATTTCTTGGGCGCTCCAATGATGTCAACTAGTGTTACGGTTACCCTGATTGTCCCAGAAGCTAATCTTGTAGCGTTTTCTACCACAACGTACAACGGAGCCGATGGCTTCAATGCAGGTTCTACAACAGTTACGTTGACCGGTACAAACAGTACAATTACAGTAACGGCGGGTACGTGGAATGCTCTTGGTAACCTCCGCAGTACAAATGCGCTTGGAACATTGACGCTCGACTCCGATGGAGATGGCAACGATGAAGAATTCCTTGATGCGTTTGATTTCAGTGGTGGTGGAGTAACCTCTGCATCAATAACAATTGCAAACCAATCACCTTGGGCAATTGTCACACCTGTTCTTTTAGATGGTGCTGACCTTGTAGATGCAGATGGAACAACTCTTACTGTTTCTGTTATCCCACCAGCGGTAAATCGTCTTGCTTTCTCTCGTGGACAGTATGGTGGTTCAGTTGATGGTACTACTTCTACCTTTGGTTTCAACAGTGGAGGACTAACTGTTGCTTCAGGTAACCTTTATCCTGTTACTGTAGCGTCATTTAATGCTTTGAATAATCTCAGAGCAACAAATGCTAACTCTACATTGACTCTAGAAGTGTTGGGTTCCGTCGGTGAAGCTTCAGGAAACTCATATGTAGGTCCAACCCTCGCACTTGGTACAACTACAATTGGAACTGTAAACAGTTACAACTTGACGATGTACGGAGACAACAATGGTCTCACAAGCCAGCCAGGTTGGAATCCAACTACATTTGCAAACATCGCTTTGGATTGGAGAGGACAATTTGCAACAACTGCAATCATCCGCGCATCTATGCCTGGATTGTTCTCAACATCTGTAACTGTTTCTCTTGCACCTCGTCCAGCAATTCGTTTGGCTTTCAGTTCAACAGCTGTAACGTCTCGCGATGGATTGCCAACAACAATTCAGTTGGATGGAACGAATGCAACAGTTAGCGTTACCATGGGTACGTATAACTCTGTTGGTGACCTCGTTGCTACCACGCAAAACGTGCAGGTGTTCTTCATCCAATCGATTGCAGGCGTTCCGCAACAGTTTGTTGGCAACAGTTTCATGACGACTGCTTCTGCTACGAGGGACTTCCCACTTGTAGCGACCGTAGTAGAATCGAACTTTGGTTCATGGACAGGACCTCGTCCAACAAGTGCAACGTATACAACGATCCAGTTTGCACCTCAGAACTTGGTAAACACAACTGCTAATGTCACTCTTGTTCCTTCTCCAGCTGACCGCCTAGTAACATCTAGCGTGATACCAGCAGAAGTAACGGCAGAGATGCCACTGAGCATGCGTTTCCGTTCTAAGAACAAGGTAGATCACTATCGTGTTACAGATGCCACAACACAATTGGCATTTGACACTGGTGACCCACTTGTATCGGTAACAACTGGTAACGGAACAGAGTTCATCTATGAGGATGAGTTCTCAACAACGTTCAATGTAACGTTTGACTATACAGCAAGTGCACAAACAACAGTAACGGTGACAGTGTCGACAGTAGCACCACAAGTGATGCAGTCAACATCGTTCACAACTGTTATTCGTTCGAAGCCAGACCGCATGGCCTTTATCACTTCACCAACTGTGGTTTGGAGTGGTCAGCCATTCAATTTGGGCATCGAATCGCGCAACTCTGGTGATGTAGCAGTTCCGGTATTCAGCACGACGAATGTTCTGATCTCCAACACCATGAATGGATGTGTTCCATCAACTGGTGCTACAGGAGTATCGTTCACACCGTCGAGCACAGCTACAGGAACTGAGTATACCATCATCAGCTGCTGTACATCAGCAACAACAGTGACAATCAGCGCAGTGTACTTGAGCGGCAACGCCGGCTGTACACTCGCCACAACGACATATACAGTAACCGTGATGCCAGCGCCAACGAACTTGGCTGTGGCAGATTCGCCAGCGAATCCGGTTGCAAACGACGAAGCCTTTGATGTTGACCTAGCCACAACAGTATGTGGATGGACAACACAGGTGCCAGTGACGACAAACACATGGGTGTCGTACCAGATCGTTTCACCATTGTCAGTAAGTGCAACAGATTACCTGAGTGCACCACCGGCAGCCACACCAGTGACAACAAACTTTGTTCTCACAGGCGCAAATGGCGGAACAACAGCAACCTTGTTCATGGCAGGATCATCACTAGAGACAACAACCTTGACATTGGCAATCGCCAACACCAAGGCCAGCTTGAATACCACAACAGCAGTTGTGTTGCAAGCATCTGTCCTCAGTGGTAGCACGCTCGTAAGCACAACATTCACGGTACAGGTAGAACCATTCTTGGGTTATCCAAACCAAGGTCAGACTTCTGGTTTGGCATGGTTGCAGAACTCACCAGCGGTTACGCCAGTTACCACGGCCGGTTGGAGCATCGTTCCAGCACCAAAGGTAGCAGTGAAAGACCAGTATGGTAACCTTATCACAAACTACATCGGTTCAATCGATGCACGCATCGGAACAGACGCGAGCTTGTGTGGTGACGGCGAACTCTTGAGTCGCTCAGGATCACACAGCACACCATCTACTGGTGTTGTTCGCGAAACGATCGGCGTAGGTGACAACGGTATCGTGATCTTCAATGGCTTGAACATCGAAGAATCAGGAATTGGATACACCTTGTATGCACGCGACGAGTTTGAACTCTTGCAAGCAGCAACGTCAAACACATTCCGCGTGATTCCGAATGTAGCTACACAACTTGCCTTCTACTCAGAGCCACCAGCAGTAACAACTGCAGGTGTGACATGGGCAGGCATGCAAGCGATCTGTGACAACGGCACTGTACTCGCAACAACAGGTACTAACCTGGTAGTTGAAGTACGTGACCAATACAACAACCTGACAACAGGTAGTATCACAAGTGTTGAGATGAGCATTAACAGCTTCTCACCACGCGTAACAGGTGCTCCACAAGGCACGCTGACAGTGACTCCATCTGGTCAGCTTACAAGCAATGGACGTGCAACGTTCGCGAACTTGTCAATTGAGCGTAGCGGTTTGTACACTATTAAAGTGACAAGCGGTACCCTCAACCAAGGCGTGAGCCGCACATTTGAGATTATTCCTGATGCTCCGGTAGCATTGAACTGGCTTGTAGATCCATCGGATGTAGCAAGCGGCAATGTGATGACACCGGATATGCAGGTAGAAGGTCTTGACCAATACAACAACCGTACAACGAACGCCACATACACAATCGGCTTGAGCACAAGCGCATCAGCAACGCTGGTGGGTAACTCAGAAGGCAGTGACGTTGGTGTATCGAGCTATGATGGTTTCCGCATCGTAGCAGCAGCAGGCACATATCAGTTGACAGCCACAAGCGCAGGTTTGGCAAGCACCGTGAGCGGCACCTTTGAGGTGTTCTCAGGAGCGAGCGAATTGGCGTATAGCCGCACAGCACGTGCCGGTACAGATGGCTTCAACAGTGGAGATGTCAGCCCACTTGACGTTGTAAGCGGTCAGATTCTGACCAATGAAATCGGTACATGGAATGACAACAACACACTTGTTGATGTTACCAGCGCCACGACACTTGCCTACAGCGTAAGTGCAACTGTACCACCTGTGACAATCGTAGCGGGCACAAGCCAGACGATTACGCAGTGGAGCAACGGCGTGACAACAACGAACTTGCAGATGACATATAACGGTACGCAGCCAACAACAGCTGTGATTACGCTCACGCGTACAGCCGGTCATGTCTTGAGCGCCACAAGCATCACTGTGACGGTATCTCCACCGGCAGCAGCGGATCGCTTGGCGTTGTCAACAAGTGCCACAGGTGTTGCAAATGCGTATGACGGTAGCGGACTCTCCACCACAAGTGTGATGAGTATGGTACCATTTGCATCGCACTTCCAGGTATTGAACGAGCAGTTGTTGCCACGCGCTACAACCAGCGTGACAACCGTAGCTTATGACTTGTTAGCAAGTGATGGTAGCAGCCGTAGCGACTTGACGTTGCTCGGAGGCACTTCACAAGCATTGAATACAACCCAGACGCGTTACAGCCAATCGTTGACTGCGCAGTGGACAGGAGCTTATGCTTCAACCACAGCGATCCTGCGCTTGCAGGTCACAGCCGGCGGCCAGTTGCTCGAGACGCGTGCAAGTATCACCGTAGCACCTTATGGCACAGCAACAGCGTTGTCGTTTGAGACGCAACCAAGCGCATCAAACACAGCCGGTAGCGCATTTGGCACGCAGCCAGAAGTAGCGGTTGTTGACCAGTGGGGCAACGTGGTACAGAACTTCACAGGAACAGTTACTGTAGCTATCGGCACTGATGCGAGCGAATGCGCCAACGGCGTATTGCAGCAGAATCAGGCCTCATGGACAATCTTGCCAGGCATGAACGGCCGCGTGACGCTCTCAGGCGTACGCATCGATCAAGCAGGCACAGGTTACACCTTGCAGGCAGACTGGCAGGACAACACGATCACAAGCGCGACAAGTGCGAGCTTTAGTGTTGTAGCCGACACGCCAACACAATGGGCGTTCGAGAGCCAGCCGATGCTCGTGACAACAGCCGGTTTGGCCTTCACAGGCTTGCCAACAGCATGGCCATGCCCAACGGGCACAACCAATGATGTGGTTGTTGAGCTTCAGGATGCGTATGGTAACTACAACGGTGCATTTGAAACGACAGTACTTCTCGAGATCGGAACGTATACACCGAACGTAGCAGGCGCTTACACAAGCACTGGTACAATCGGCGGTCCAACGTTCACTGATCAGGGACGTGCAACATTTGCCAACGTATCACTTGACCGCGCAGGACGCTACACGCTCCGCGCTCGTGATGCCTTCGCACCGATCTATACTGCGGCATCAAGCCGTGAATTCGAAGTAACACCAGATCTTCCTGCTTCTATCGTGTTCGATCAGCAGCCAACGGACGTTCGTTGTGACTTTGTCTTCGACCCAGCAGTATCGATCAGCGTGTACGATGCACTGAGCAACTACGTAACACAGCAGACTGTGACAGTGAACTTGACGATGCAGAACGGAACGCTTAGCGGCACAACAACAGAAACAGTTGGTGCCAGCACAGGTGAGATCACCTACAGTGGTCTAACGAGCGTAAACGGTCTCGTAGCAGGTAACCCACACACCTTGACAGCGACAAGCAATCTTGGTGCAGCGGTTCAGGTAAGCAATAACTTCAACATGATCCAAGGTGAGATCGACCAGATCGACTGGGCGATTGCACCTGGTGTAGTGACATGTGAAGGCACAACAACAATCACTGTCAGCGTTGTTGACTTCTGCGGCAACCCAATCAGCGGAGAGGTTGTTACTCTCGCCACAACAAGCGTAAGCTTCGATGGCGGCGTGATGACATCTACAGCGACATTGGTTGGCGGCTCAGCAACATTCACACTCAGTGATGTACACGGTTTGGTCAGCGGCAACCCACATGCAGTAACAGTAACGAGCACCAATGGCACAATGGTAGCCGGCTCGTTCACGATGCAGCAGGGTGTTGTTCGCACGATTGCTCTCAGCCCAAGCGCTTTGGAAGCAACATGTGAAGGTGTTACAACAGTAACGGTCACAATCAGTGATGACTGTGCGAACCCAGTGGTAGGCGAGAACGTGTTCTTGCAATTGCCAGCGGGCGTAACACACGGAGCAGGCTTGACAACGGCTAACGCAATCAGCGATGGCAGCGGCCAGGTAAGCTTCACACTGATGAACGTACACGGTTCAGTGGGCAACCACACATTGACCTACAACGCCGGTCCATCAACAACGACACAGACACTGACAATCACACAAGGTGTGGTACGCCAGTTGGCCGTGATCACTCCAACAACAGAAGTAGCATGTTCAGAGAACACAAGCGCAACTGTTGAGGTACGTGATGACTGTGACAACTTGGTCGTTGGTGCTACAGTGACGTTGACAGCAGCCGGTGGAGTAACCTTCAACGGTGGAATGACAACAGCAACAGCCGTGAGTGACGGCACGGGAATCGCAACATTTGCTCTGAACGGAGTAAGTGGAGATCGCGATGTCACGTACACGCTCACAGCCTCAAGCAATACAACAAGCGCAACGATGCCATTGACAGTACGTCAGGGCGAAGTAACAGCGGTAGCATTCACACCGAACCCAACCGATGTTGGCTGCTCAGAGAGCACAACATTGACGATCACGGTGAACGATGCATGTGGCAACTTGGTCTCAGGCGCAAGCGTGAGTCTGACCGCGGCTGCCGGCTTTACCTTCGACGGTGGTGTGAACGTGAGCAACGCAACAAGCGATGCAAGCGGAATCGCGACGTTCACCCTGAGCAATGTACAGGGCTTGATCGGAACGTATGCTCTGACAGCCTCAAGCAATGGTGTTGACGCAACAGAGAACATCGACTTGACACAAGGCACGGCCACAATGGCAGTTGCCGGTCAGGTAAGCAATACAGTAGAGTGCGGCGACGCAGTAACATTGACAGCGAGCTTCGCAGACAACTGCGGAAACGATGTTGTTGGTGTGAATGCAACGGTCACAATCCCAGGAATCACATTCGCAGGCAGCGCCACGGTAGCAACCGACGGCAGCGGCGTAGCGACGTGGAACCTGACGAATGTACAAGGCTTGGTAGCTGGTAACAGTTACACAGCAACATTCACAGCCGAAGCAGCTTCAACAAGCTCTACAATCGACATGGCCGTAAGCGCGCCAGCGACAGTGGTCTTCAACGCTCCACTACCGACAACGGTAGAATGTGCAGGTTCAACAACCTTCACAGTAACAGTGTTTGACGACTGTGGTAACCCAGTACCATCAACAACAGTGACTCTGAGTTTGAGTGCCGGTATCACCGGTGCAACAGCACCAGCGCTGACAGATGGTTCAGGTGTTGCAACCTTGACGCTCTCAAATGTAAACGCGTTGGTAGGTGTGTATTCACTTCTGGTAACTGCACCAGGGACACCATCGACAAGCGCAGACATCACGGTTGTACCAGGCAGCGCGAACAGCGTAGCATGGACAACGGCTCCAACGAGCGTAACGTGCTCAAGCATTACGACCTTGACAGTAGCTGTTTCGGACGGCTGTGGTAACGCAGTAGTCGACGGCACGAGCGTAGAGTTTACGTTTGACGGTGTGACACAGACAACAGCAACCGTTGGCGGATCAGCGAGTGTTGTATGGGGTCCAATCACACAGACAGTAGGCGCATACGCAGTAACAGCAACAGCTGGCGGGCCAAGCACGAGCGGCACACTCACAGTCGAGCCAGGCACACCAAGTGCATTGGCAGCAGTTGTGGCACCAGCTACAGCAGCCTGTGAAGATGACATCGTGGTAACGGTAGACGTAACAGATGACTGTGGCAACGCCGTACCGAACTGGCCAGTGACATTGACAACAACAACGTTTGACTTCGACCCAGCGAACGCCATGGCCGTAAGTGCCACAAGTGACGCCGGTGGTGTAGCAACGTTCACGTTGAACAATATCCACGGTCTAGCTGGCAACCATGTGATCACGCTTGCTACAAGCGGCGCATCAACAACAACTGCAGTAACAATCGTTCCTGGTCCAGTGACAGTCGTCACGGGCGCACCAGCAACGCAGCAGGTGACATGTGCTTCAACAGCAGTGGTAACAGCGACCTTGGTTGACGACTGTAACAATCCAACCGACGGCCGTGTGGCAACGCTGACAGTATTGACAGCAGGTCTGACGTTCGACGGTGGCTTGACAAGCATCACAACAGCAAGCAATGTGCTTGGTGAGGTGAGCTTTACGCTAACAGACATGAACGGCTTGGCAGGTAACTACACAATCGAGATCGAGAGCGAAGGCGTGACCGATCAGGTGAACATCGAGATGATCCCAGGCGCACCTGCCGCGATCAGTTTCGTAACAGAGCCGATCGGTGGTGTAGCTGGTAACCTCGTGAAGGGTGGCACATTCGCACAAGTACCTGTGATTCAGGTAGAGGACTTGTGTGGCAACCCAATCGCGACACCGAACTTGCCAGTACAGTTGACACTAGAGAATAACCCAGGTGGCGGCGCGATTTACAGCGCACCGGGCGCAGGTACAGCGTTTACGCTTGCCAACGGCCAGGCCACATGGACGAATATGGCAGTAGAGAAAGCAGGCGTTGGTTACACGCTCAAAGCAACAGTAACGTTGCCAGGTGGCGTGCAAGCCTTTGCCACGAGCGCAGACTTTGACATCACACACTTCGTGGCCGATCAGGTAGCGTTTGTTGTACAGCCACCGGCAACGGTAACGGCAGCAACAGCATTCGTACCAGACCCACAGGTGCAGGTGCAGGACTGCTTCGGCAACCACGTAACGAACGCAACGAATGTGGTGACGATGACGATCTCGAACAATCCAGGCTCAGGCACACTGACAACGGATCAGTTCAACGGCATCGACCACTCAGTAGCGGCCGTAGGTGGTGTAGCAACCTTCACTGGCGTGTCAATCGACAAGTCAGGTTTGGGATACACTCTCGGCGCGAGCGCCGTGGGCTTGACCCCAGGGTTCTCTACCGGCTTTGATGTAACAGCAGGAGCACCGGCGCAACTCGCAGTCACGGTGCAGCCAAGCAACGAACAAGCATGTGATGCGATCACGATGACCGTACAGGTACAGGACGCCGGTGGAAACCACGTGACCAATGCCAACGGCTTTAATGTGATCACAGGACTACTGAACAACGACGGCACGTACGAGACAGCTTCTATCACAGGAACGCTTCTTGAGACGACAGTTGGTGGTGAGGCAGTCTTCACAGACTTGCATGTCGATAAAGTTGGTACCTACCAGTTGATCGTCGGTGAGCTCAACGCTCTTCTGACAACAACAGCAAGTGCCTCGTTCACCATCAGCGAAGGTCCTGCAGCCCAGGTTGGCTTCAACCTGCAGCCGCAGAGCATCACGAAAGTAGATGACAACTTCGCGAACGTGATCCAGGTACATGTAGAAGACTGTGGTGGTAACCAGCTCTTGACAGACAATGACACGCAATTGACCTTGGATATCGATCCAGCAAACAACCCAACGAACACTACGTTGATCGTTGATGACAACACGGTAACCACAGTAGCCGGCAACGGCTCGTTCACGAACCTGAGAATCATCGAGCCGGGCACGTACCGCTTGAGAGTGACAGGTACAAATGTGTTGAACGTACCATTAACAGAAGCCTACAGTGACTTCTTCACGATCATCCCAGGTGTAGCGAACACAACGCAATCAACAGTGGTTGTGAACAACGGGTTGGATGTAGAAGTTGGCGGCAGCACATTGATATTCGATGTAGTGAAGCGTGACCAGTTCGGTTACATCACAACATGCGGAACTGTCGATGTGACGCTGACAGACAACGGTACCGGTGGTGCAAGCTCTGATGTCGCAAGCATCGGTGAGGGCACGACGAGCGCTACGGTGACATACACCTCTGGAACAACAGCAGGCGTAAGCATCGCGAACATGGCGTTCACCATCGGTGGCTCGGACATCCAAGGCATGAACTACGATATCAACCAATACGCACAAGTAGCTGTCGCAGCTGAGTCAAGTGTAAGCGCGAGCGGCCTCTCAGCCGAGGTATGCACGCCGAATGCTTTGACCTTCACAGTGACCAAGCGTGACCAGTTCACCAACGAGACAACTCGTGGTACCGTGGACGTGGTAGCGAACCTCGCGGGCGCCGGAGTTGGAGCAGCGGTCAGTGGCACAGAGATCGCCGATGGCATCTCAGTAGGCACGATCGACTACACTTCAGGTACCACAGCAGGCATCGCCGTAGCAACGGTTGGCTTTGAGATCGGGGGCACGGACATCGTGAACTCACCTCTGAGCATCGACCAGACAGCAGGCACAGCCGACGCGACACGTTCAACAGTTGTTGCAGCAGCAACAAGCGTAGAGGTAAGTAATAACAGCAATACGATTGACGTAACGATCACACGTCGTGACAAGGCCGGTAACTTAACAGAGACTGGCGCCGTGGACATCAGCCTCACAGAGATCAACTCTGGCGGAGCGATGATGAGCACGACAGCGGTAGCGGGCGCAGGCCCGGTACAGGTTGTTCAGTACCAGAGTGGTACAATGGCAGCAGCACCGGCAGCAAGCATCAACGCCACGATCGGCGGCTCGGCAATCGTAGGATCAGGTATTGACATTGACCAATATGCAGGACCAGCCACATCGGCAACCTCTACAATCGCTGCCGACGCCGGCACGAGCGTAGAAGTAGGCCCTGCAAATAGCCTCAGCTTTACAGTGAACTTGTTTGACCAGTTCATGAACCCAACGACAAACGGCCAGGCGGTCGCAACGTTCACTGACAATGGATCAGGTGGCGGAGCAGCAGCAGGCATGGTCGGACCAGGTGTTGTGAGTGGTCAGGTAACGTACACAGCAGGTACGGTAGCAGGCGCGAATGTAGGAAGCTACGGCGCAACGATCGACGGCACAGCGGTTCAGGGATCAGGAATGATCATTGAGCAGACAGCAGCCACGGCCGATGCCACGACATCTACAATCGCCTTGAGTGGTTCTGATCGCGTCGAAGTAGGTGGAGCAACCACCACACTTGACGTGAACAAGTTCGACGCCTACGGCAACCCAACGACATTGGGTACAGTAAGTGTTGCACTGAGCAACGACGTGAGCGCCGGTGGCGCCTTGGATGCAGCTAGCGTAGCCGATGGCACGAAGATGCAGACGTTGACCTACAGCTCAGGAACCAACGCCGCCGACCCAGCAGTAACAGTAGACGCCACCATTGGCGGCACTGCGATTGCAGGCTCAGGCATTGACATCGAACAGTTCGCAGGCGTAGCAACATCAGCGACAACCACTCTCAGCGGTAACGACCGCGTCGAGGTTGGTGGTCAGTTGCTCGGTCTGACGATTGATAAGCAGGATATCTTCGGTAACCCAACCACACGTGGAACCGTAGCGTTGGCACTCACTGACATTAACTCTGTCGGTGCAAGCCTCTCGCAAGCATCGGTAGCAGACGGCGTACAGAACGAGACGTTTAACTACATCTCAGGTACGATGGCAGCGAACCCAGCAGCGACAGTAAGCGCAACGATCGGTGGCACGGATGTGAGTGGATCGAGCATGGACATCGAGCAGTATGCCGCAACGGCACATGCAGCGATGTCAACGATCGCAGGGCCAGCCGAGGTGACAGTAGCACAAGACGGCACGATCTCAGTTGAGAAGTATGACGTCTTTGGTAACCCAACAACACGCGGTACCGTGACGATGGTCTTGACCAACGCCGGCACCGGTGGCGCGAGCTTGTCTCCACTGACCGTGGATGAAGGCACGCAGTCACAGACATCAGTGTTCACAGCTGGCACGATCGCACCGTCAACAGCGGTGATCGATGCAACGACAACAGGTGGCGCATTGCAAGGCTCACCAGTATCGATCGATCAGATCGCCGACGCTGCAACGCAGTTGGTAGTCGAGAATGCTAGCGATGGCATCTTCACAGCCAACCCAGCGACACTTGATGCGGCGACACGCCAGATTGAGTTTACCGCTACAGTAGGAGTTCGTGACCAGTTCATGAACGTAACGACAGCTAATATCGACGGATCACTCTCAGGCACAGCTGGCGCAAGCGGCAGCTATGCAGAGACAACGGTGAGCAGCTTTACTGTCGGCGTCACGCCGCAGGTAGCAGGAAACAACTTGACGGTTGTCTTCTCTGATACGCAGTTGAGCGCAACAACGTTGACGATCACAACGGTCTATGACATCTTGAGCTTGACGTATCCAACGCCACATGAGCTCACACGCTTCCAGCCATCGGTAACGATCAATCCGAACCGATTTGGCGGTCGCCCACCATTTACGTATGACTTTGTAGCAGGCAGCGATGCCTTGCCAGCAGGTCTTGTGATGAATGCGGGCACAGGTGTGATCACAGGAGTACCGACAACAGCAACGGTGTTCCCATTGGCAGTGGACATTAAGGTAACGGACTTCAACGGCGTAGAAGACGACGCGCAGGTGATCTTCACAGTGAACCCAGCGATGACGATCTACTATCCGACGACAGCGACGGTATACCAGAATCAGTCAGCCTCGATCGCAGCGCAGATCACCGGTGGCACGAGCCCTTACGACTTCCAGTTGACAAGTGGCGCATTGCCAACAGGTTTGACACTTGACGGCCCAACGGGTACAATCAGTGGCATTCCAACGACAACTGGTAGCTACACGATCACGGTGACAGCAACAGATGCGAACGGCGCGATGGATAACGCAAGCATGACCGTTGTGGTGATCCCACAGGCGAACGTACCAACAGCCTTGAACTTGCGCGTGGCTCTACAAGGACCACAGACAGGCTCAACAAGCGGTACGCTCATGGGTCAGAACTTGAACACGAACGGCTTGTTGCCACTGACAGATCCATATGCAGGTACAACCACCGTAGCGAGCATTCCGCTGACAGCAGTAGACTGGGTAGAAGTAGAGTTGCGCACAGGCACCTCAGCGAACAGCTCAGTGACAACGGCGATCGGCTTTGTACGCACCGATGGTATGGTCGTAGGACTCGACGGAACCAGTCAGTTGCTCTTCGACGCAACGACAGTACCGGCCGGTGACTACTACGTGGTGGTTCGCCACCGCAACCACTTGTGGGTCATGAGTGCACAAGAGGTGACACTCACAGCAAACACAAGCGCTTTGTATGACTTCACAAGCGGCATGGGCCAAGCCTACAGCGAGTTCCAGGATCCACAGATCCAGACTGGCGCGTTTGGTCAAGTAGCTGGTGATGCAGACATAAGCAACCGCGGCGTGATCAACGCAGCTGACCGTGTCGCAGTCAGAAACGCAACCGGTAGCGTGAATGTATACATCTACGAAGATGTAACACTCGACGGTATCGTGAACGCAGCTGACCGCGTGATCTCTCGTAACAATACCTTCCGCGCTACGCAAGTACCGTAAGGTTTTGATAGAATCGCTTGATTAGCGATGCAGACTTAAGGCGGAGTTACACGAGTAGCTCCGCCTTTTTTGTTTATATGGAGGAATATGTCAACCTGTAGATTATGTTTCCATGTTGTTGGTAGTAAGACTTCAATAGACCAGACTATCTATGAATACTGTGAACACTGTGTGTCTTGGCAAATGAATGAGAATGCCCTGCCAAAATTGGCAGATGAGCAAACACGATATGCGACACACAATAACAAATGGAATGACCAAGGGTATCGAGACTATTTAATGAAATTTGGTGCTACAATCGTCGCACAAGAGCAGAAAGGTGCAAAGGGAGTAGATGTTGGGGCAGGCATTGAAAAAGTACTTACAAGGCTTTTGAATGAGGAAGAATTAGATGTGAAGGCACAAGACCCACTATATGGCTTCAATGCGTATGATGAGGACGAACTATATAATTTTGTTGTTTCGATAGAAACAGTTGAACATTTTCATCATCCATACTCGGAGTGGGAAAGGATGAATAACGCTATTCTGAGAAACGGCAGAATGTACGTTGCTACAAACCTACTCGAAGGTACTCAGAAATTTGAGGATTGGTGGTACGTAAAAGATCCAACACATGTCTTCTTTTACTCCAAAATAACGATGAGATACATCGCAGATATATTCAATATGCAGGTGGACTTTTACAAACACCTGACCGTGTTTACAAAGCAGTAGTTCCATGAAGTTGACGTTCACTCTACCCATACTGATCTTTCTATCTATCAGTACATTTGCACTCCAACTTGTCGCCCAAGACACAATCTCAATGGGGAATGTAGATTCGGTGTTTCTTGTCGTTGACCACGGAAGGATTGAATTACGTCAGACCACAAGCAACAATTGCAGAATAGTCTCAGCAAATGTCGATAAAACAGCAGTCACGTGTACCGTAACAAAGACTTCATGTGTATTCATTTACGAACCAGATACGTGGAATTTCGGAAACGAACAAATTGCAGTGGAGATATCCCAGGACGTTTTTGTTGATATAAAGACACTAGATGGTGTTGTTATTCACAAGGGACAAGCATCTGCTCCTGTGAATATAAGCGCATCTTCAGGACGAGTTGAATTGGATACTATCAGTTCAGAAGGCAGAATTAGGCAAGTAACCGGTACACTTAGCATACAAAAAGTGGAAAGGGGAAACTTAGACTATTTCGGTACCAATAGTAAAGTGAAAATTGAATCCTTACAAGGTGTAGCAAACATTACAATTGGTCAGGCTACTCTCAGAGTTAGTGGAGAATGCAGATATCTCGAAGCGTCGGATACACGCCTTAACCTAGAGGATACCAATGCAGAAATCACCTTTAACAATAGTCTGTTCAATTGTATTGGTCAATTTCTAGGTGATATAGATATAGAAGAAAAACAGCTAACCATAGCGGGAAACAACTACGTACGAGAAGATGTCACTCTAGAAATTTCGCATCACAGTGCATCTTGTTCTACAGAAATTTCCGGACAGTCTGTGGAGGTATTCGTAAAAAGTGATGCCTTAGGTGTTGTAGACCTACATGGGAGGTACAGTACCGCCATACAAAATGACGGTACTATTGTATACAAGTCGCTTCAAGCAGGTGAAACAGGTGTTAATACCATCAGAATCCAATGATAAATTATAGTGCGTTGTCGCCTGGAATGTCAATAACATCGTCAGACATACTGACAATTTCGATTTCAAATTCCAAAGTCCCATTTGGTGGAAAGAATTCGTTCGGTGGCTTGTTTCCGTAAGTGAGATTAGATGGCATTAAAAACCTTCCTCTTCCACCCACTCTTAACTTTAGTACCGCATCAACAATTCCAGGGAACACAGGATTCGCAACGTCCCCTACTACCATTCTTTGCGGTTTACCTGTTACCCAAGTATTGTCAAAAGTCTCACCAGTTTCCACAACTTTTCCGATTGCATTGAAAATGATTCCATAACCTTCTTTTACTCTTGGACCAGATCCTTCATCAAGAATCACCCATTGCAATCCGTCATTTGAACGTTCCGCTTTGCTCCAGTCAACTGGCGTGATGTCGCGAATCGTATCGACACTGGCCAACTCAACTTCAACTTTGATCGGAGTATTTGGTGGAACCTCACCGTTACCTGTTTCACCAAATGCACGTTCTGATGGGCAAACTATGATACGAATACCGCCTTCTTTCATACCCTCTAAACCATCATACAGACCTGGAAACAACGAGTTCCCATCGTAAAGAGCAGGTCGATTATTCTCTGGTGAGTGCTTTGAATTTATGACCAAGTATTCCTTATAAGCAGTATCACCTTCCCATCGATTGGTTAAGCCCGTTGCAGTATCTGGGATCATGTAAATTGCGAAATTCATATCTAGCAATTTGCCTGGTTCAGCTGCGACTCCTGTACCCTCAACAATATCAACGACTTGATACTGAATTTCACTTGACACGTTTTCGATTGCATCCTCTGTCTTATTGCAAGACCAAAGAGACGAAACAACCAAAGTGAGAACAACTAGCTGTAGAGAACGGTACCTATTTAATATCATGTTTCTATATGTCGATGTGTGTAAAATTAAAACGGCAAATCGTCATCTGCACCCTGAGATTGCTGCGGAGCTGGTGGCGCTTGAGAATACCCTGCTTGTTGAGAATTAACCTGTGGTTGTTGCTGATAATTCCCGCTCTGCTGCTGAGGGTTTTGACCATAACCTTGTTGTGGTTGGTTCATCTGAGCATATTCAATACGCCATGAACGGAGCGATGTAAAATACATCTCCTGACCTTCTTTGTTGGTATATGGTCGACCACTTAGGCCAAATGTCACATGTACAATATCACCCTCTTTGAAGTTGTCCAAAATGCTTACTGCATTCTGTGTAAGTTCAAACTTTGGATACGACATGTACGCACCATCTTGGATCTCGAGTACAAATTCTCGTTTTCTAAAACGCTCGTTAATTTCTTGTGTGTCAAAAACTTTGTGAAGTTTTCCATCAACTTCGAAACGCATAACTAACCTCTATGATAATATTGGTGATCGCAAAGATACGAAAACAGTATACCAAGCAAGAAAAGGCTGCACAAGTCTGAGCGTGATAAATGCGAGAAGTTTTTCTTTACTTCTATGACACATGTATATGTCAGGGGTTAGATATCCCATTAGTAGTGTCTTGTTCCAGTTGGCTAGATTGAAGACTAACCTTGACAGAGTCAAGAAAATGAATCAATGTGGGGCCATGCTTAGCGTACAGTGCCTTCCACTCCTTTTCATAACTTTCATATGTGTAAGAATGAGCTGCCAAGGTAGAATCCACCATGGGATTGGCTATGGCTGTGTCGCTGTGTTCTGCGCGAATCAACAGAATATCTGTGTACACTTGTACCAACTCTGAATCAACCAAGGTTTCCTCGGTATCCTGGCAACCACACGCCGCAAGAGCAAAAAGAACTACAATGCATTGTTTGAACACTATGAAATCTCCTTGCGTAAGCGGGCAACCGGTATGTTCATTTGTTCTCTGTATTTTGCGACGGTTCTTCTGGCAATCTCGAATCCCGCATCCTTCATTGCTATTGTTAGTTTCTGATCACTGAGAGGCTTCTTTTTGCTCTCTTTGTCAATGATCTCCTTCAACTTGTTCTTGATAATACGAGTGCTTACTTCTTCGCCACTGCTATTTGTCATAGACTCGCTAAAGAAGTATCGCATTTCAAACAAGCCAAATTCTGTTTGTATGTATTTGCCACTCACGACACGAGAGATTGTCGAAATATCCAATCCCGTATCTTCAGCAACATCCATATAGATGAGAGGTTTTAAGCCTGACTCACCTTCAATGAAAAATGCTTTTTGTCTATGCACAATTGCCGTAATAACCTTGCGCATGGTTTCACGGCGCTGGTTAAGCGCTTGCATGAGGAACTTCGCATCGTCGAGGCGCGCCTTTAACCACTGTTTGGTTTCTTGGTTAAACTTCTTTTTTCGTGCCTGCTTTCGCATAGCTTCGTAGCTTTTGTTGATGCGAATCTCAGGAAGGCTTGAATTGGTGACGGAAACGATAAAGTCGTCTTCCTTCTCGTCGTACACAACTTCAAATTCTGGTGTGACAGCTTTTGCTCCTGAGTCACCAAAACCACCTCCTGGTTTTGGATTTAATCTTCTGATCTCATCAATGGCTTCTTGTAAATATTCAGGTGACACCTCCAACCTATGCATGACTTCGTCGTAGTGTTTCATGCTGAAAGCGCTCCATTCTTCCTGCAAAAGCAATAGAGCTAACTTGCCGGCAGCATCTAGTTTTTCTCGAGCCTGAAGCTGAATGATTAAGCACTCTTGCAGGGTTCTAGAACCAATGCCAGGTGGATCCAAAGTTTGAATGGTGTGGCGTACTTCTTCAACTTCACTGTCATTTAAGTGGTTGAGAAGCTTTACACCGCGCATGCGGGCAACCCATTTAACATAGTCTGCCTCAGAGAGAAAGCTCGGCATCATTCCAGGTGGAATAGGATCGCCGGGGTGCTGACTCAAAATCTCTAAGTTTTCGTTGTCGATGCGCAAATTAATGTCTTCTCTGAGTGCGTCAGGTTCTGCTTGCAAGTACCCAGAGCTCTCGACATTAAATAAGATGGTTTCTGCGGCGATTTTGAATTCTTGGGTTACATCAAGCAAAGCAAACTGTGTCAAGAGATCGTCTACAAATGTAGGTTCGTCTCGAATCGGAATCTCGTAGTCATCATCTTCGTAGCTCGATGAACCGTGTTTGCGCGAGTCATCTTCTATAAAATCCTGCCAGGAATTCTCATTTGGGTCTGAGCCATCTTCGCTGTTCCGCGTCCATTCATCTGTCTCTAACAAATTGCTATCCGACTCGTGCTCTTCGCGATCAAATTCTGGTTCGGTAATGTCGCGATCTTCGAGTTCAGCGCCCAGCGAATCATCGGATTCTTCGAGCATAGGGTTCATTTCTAGCTCGTGCTTGATGTGAGACAGCAACTGCAGGCTGTTCATCTGCAGAAGCTTCTGATATTGAACCATCTGTGGAGCAAGGTTCTGGGTTTGGGCGGTCTTTAGATGCAGTGATACGCTCATATTCGCTTCTCCGCAGCCTCTTTCAGCTTCTCATAGGCTTGCTCACCAAATGCTCGAATAAGTGGCTCTTGCAGAGATTCAATGAGACTTAACTCTTCTCGCTCACCGAGCGCGCGTCCGTCTTCGCATTCCTCAATCTCTTCATAGTGCAAGTAAGGGCCACCAAAATCTGCAACCCGCACTGGAAACAGGTGACACGATATTGGTTTTCTCCAGTCAGTGTGCCCAGCATGCCATGCTTTCTCAATGGAGCATTGCGCTATGCCATCCTTGTTGTAAACCACAAACACGCAAGCCTTTTTATCAACGCAAGTGGTGTAATACTTGCCGTCTTCTTCTTCCCAAGCCCCCTTCTTCTCAATCAGCGCGCGCGCTTCAGGGAGCAACTGATCCTTTACGAGCTCGAGGGCGCTGTCGATCAACTCGAGTTCGTTTGCCGACAACGGAGCTCCACTTCCACCAGGCATCGTGCAACAAGCGCCTTTGCACTTCTTTACATCACACATGAACTTGGTGGAAAGAACCTTTGGCTCTACCAGTAAATCATCGACAACAATCACTTTTACTCTTCCGCTGCTTTTGGCATAATTTTAGCTCACCAAAAACTACGCATTTTTCACTCCTGCTACAAGCACAGTATGTGTGTGCACGTACTTCGAGCTTGATTCGTTGTCTATTTCGATGTTCAGAAGTTTAGGAAGCATGACATGTTTACAGGTTTGGTTGAGTCCGTGGGTACTGTCGTTTCAGTGGCGAAGAACGAGGGAGGGCAACTCACAAGAGTGCAAGATGCTCTGATGTGCTCAGATGTTAGCATAGACGACAGTATCAGTATAGATGGAGCGTGTCACACAGTTGTTGCTTTTGGAGACGATTGGTTTGATGTGCAATCTATCCCGGAAACTCTGCGAAAGACAACAATGGGGCAGCTCGATGCAGGCAGCGTTGTGAATCTTGAACGGGCTATCGGTTCGGGTAGATTTGGTGGACACTTTGTACAAGGACATGTAGACACAACCGGAATCGTGCAAGAGTTGCAGCTAGACGGTGAGTCTCTACTGTTTTCAGTTTCCTTTCCCCGCGAGCACCAGCAACTGGTTGTAGAAACAGGCTCAGTAACACTCGCAGGTGTTTCTCTCACTGTTGCTCGTTTGCACGAAAACATCCTCACTGTTGCGCTGATCCCACATACACTTTCTCAAACAACGCTTTCCAATTATCGTGTCGGCGATACCATCAACATTGAGTTCGATATGATTGGCAAGTACATAGTAAAGTCCTTGAAAGCCTATCAAGGGAAAAGCTAAGAATGTGGATAATTTCAAAAAATGCTTGGAGCTTTAAAAACAGAGTCGTAAATTTGGAGTCTGCACTTGATTGAAATGTAGGTGAACAACTATGAAAAGTATTGACGTTATTAGCGCAATGGCCATCTCAGAAACTGATGAGATGCGCAAAGAAAACAACAGTGGTGAAGCGGTAGTTATTCCGGATTTTAAACCGGGCGATACGGTAAATGTAGCTGTTCGCGTTAGAGAAGGAAACAAAGAGCGTATTCAGTATTTCAGGGGCATTGTAATTGCTCGTAGAGGTGCTGGAATTAGCGAAACTTTCCGCGTTCGCAAAATTTCGAACGGTGTTGGCGTTGAACGTGTGTTCCCGCTGCACTCTCCTTCTATTCAGGGGATTGACATCGTTAACAAAGGAAGCGTACGACGCGCGAAGCTGTATTACCTCCGCGGTATGACAGAGCGTCAGATGCGTATGAAGGTGAAGTAAACACTGATTCTTCATCAGCAAAAGATTCAAAAGGCACGACATTCGATCGTGCCTTTTCTGTTTTAAACAGTTTGCCTGAAAACAATTCTATTTGCTATCTGTTACCACAACGAGTGCGCTAATTTCAGACGTATACGTCCATTGTTCACCAGCTTGAAGGATATGCCCAGATATACGTTTGCCGCTCAAAGTGAATACCCCAATACTCGTCCTTGTAGTTGCATGAAGATGTAGAGACTCACCACTCAACAAGACCTTGCTGCGCACAGTATCGGAATCGCTCTCGGCATCTACGTTCACAATGACTTCGTTGAGATTAGTTCGCCACAGGCCGTGGAGTCGAGTGCCGCAAAACACCTGACTATGTATCGTGAATAGAATCGTAGGATAGGCCGACTCAGCAATTTCGGAGTGCACCGGTGCCCACGACCGACTTCGACCATCATATGAAAACACAGTGCCGTCGAATAAACCACAGACAAGAATGTTGTTGTTCACCAATAGTGTCGTTGCCGTACCATCCTCGATACCCTGCGTGCCAAGTTGCTGCCACTGATTTAATCCAGGTTCGAAGGAAAAGACTCCACTTCCATGTGTTAACACATACAGAGTTTCGTTGAGTTCGACAATGTCAACAGTCTGCAAGTCAAACAAGCCTTTGTTGTTGTTGAGCCACACTAGGTTGTCGTCGAGAAACCACACGCCCTTGTTGGAAGTACAAATGTGAATGGTAGAACCGATAACTGTTGCTGAGCGAATTTCGTTTGGTGAAGGCTCTGCAAGATTGACCCATGTTTTATTGGACAAACGATACAGATTGGAGCTGGTTACCGCAACCACACTTCCTTGAAAAACAAGTAGCTCGACCAATGGAGAGGATCCGGGTATCTTGCCTTGTGGAACCCAAACAGTGCCTGCATCTGGACTTCGAAACACGTTGCCAGCTGCATCTGCGGTGTACATGTGATTGTTGAGCTCTGCAAAAGCAACGAATCGCTTGTTGGGAAGTCCAACAGAGGCCGAAACCCAAGTAAGTCCATTTTGTGAGCGGAATATGCCATTGCCTGTAGCTAGCAAGTACAAGCCCTGGACAGAGTCAATGGCCTCTACGGCTGACATCGGAATAGAAGTTACCTGGCGCCACTGAGCGTGCAAAGTTCCTGTGAGTGCAACTACAATCACAACTGCGTAACAAAGAAAGTTCACAAACAATTCGTCCTATTTGATTGGCATAGTCATACTGTCGTTCTATATTTGGTCATGCATTGGAATGTCTGTAATCACACCAACACCGCGGCGCAATCGTTCGTCACATTCGACTCATACGTCGGCAATCTGCACAATTCATCTCAAGTTGGCAACACGCACTTTGTGGTTGCAACCGGTCGTTTCAAGCGCGCGCTCCACAAACAACTGATCCGAACAGAGTACATACGTGGTCAGGGGTGCACAGATATTTCGATTGACACCCTAGATTCGTTGATACGAAAGACCATGCGCCTTGCAGGTTTGCGACTGCGGATGTGTACGCCCGAACAGAGAGACTACCTGATTGTTAAGGCCATTTCTACGGCTGACCTTCAGTACTTTTCGTTTAACGACACGGTTTCAACAGCGGCAACACTGAGGCTTATGCATATTGTTGCCGGTCTCCGAAGAGATGGACTTACAGCGGCAGCTATGCGCAACGACGCAGAAGCAGGTATCGTGGATGCAAAACGCTATGAAGACATTACAGCTATTGTTGAGCGGTATGAAGAGTTGCTCTTGGCGAGTGGACTCCACGACTATGCCTCTTTGATCGTAGCTATTACGCAGCTGGATTCCAACGTCGCTAAGGATTTGACAAAAAATCGACACATCGCACTTGCCGGTTTTCACGAATTCACAGAGCCAGAAATTCAGTTTCTAGAGTGGCTTGGAGCATCTGAAAATGAAATAACTTTGTTTTTGGAAGGAGCTCAAGTCAACGACGGTGCTTTTTCTCATGTTCGAGAAGTTACACAGCGATTGACGCAGCAGGGCTGGTACGTTCATAGCAGTGAGCAGCGCAACTCTAATGTTTGTACGGAATTGCACGCAGCACTGTTTTCTAGTAGCTCGAACAAGGTTTCCCGCAATCCAGGCTGCTTTCAGTTGTACAAAGCGCTCAACCCGCGAGAAGAAGTACAATGGATTACACGTGAAATAGTAGAACTTATCAGAAGTGGTATAGATCCAGCCGAGATCTGTGTGCTCACCCGCGCACCAGAAGTCTATTCACGACTGTTGTCCAGCGCCTGCACGGCCGCGAACATACCATTTAATTCTTCCGAACGAAATACACTTTCATCGTCATCGTTGTACGCTGACATCAAGACGGTGCTTGCTTTACCTTTGCAAGGTTTTAGAACAGAAGACCTTGCAATGGCATGCCAGTCGCCATTGGGTCGAATTGTGTTGCCGGAGACTTCTGCGCATGTGAACGAAATCTGTTTAATTGCAGAAAAAATGAGGTTCAATGGCGGATTTGCAGCCGGTGGTCTGCAGGCGTGGAATAGTATTATCGACGAGGCATGCCAAGAAAACGGAAAAGACGTTGGGGAAGAACTACAACAATTTGCACAGAATTTTCCTCGCACCTCACAGCCAGTACAAGCTTGGACTCAAACTCTGCGTGGTCTTTTAATCGAGTCTGGGGCATTGTCTTCCCACGTCGTTGCGTTCTTCAAAACTGTACGAGAGCTCTACGAACACACCCCCGGCCTACTTTCGGAGAGTGAATTGTTAGCTGCAGCAGCGAGGAGTTTTGAACATGTTCTCAATACGATATCTGTGTACCCCAACATACTCGAATCTCAAGATCGTATGCACTTCTCAGAGTTTGTAGCAACGCTAGATATGGCGTCGAGAAGGGCAAGGTACAATGCAAAGGAGGTTGGAGAAGATGGAGTATTGCTCACGACAACTGAGCAGGTGAGAGGCATAGACTATAGAATCGTGTTTTTGTGTGGTATGTATGAAGGAGCTTTTCCTCGCTCCTACCAGCCCGAAGTGTTTTTAGGGCGGGAGTTGCCCGAAACGAGTGTAGCGTTTTATGACAGAGAGAAGACAGATTTCATCATAGCATTGACCAATAACGAAGATGCTTTTGCAGTTGGAACAAAAAGAGTGTATTTGTCTTATCCAATGATGCTGCAGTCTGTCGAAACAATGGAGAGCTCTTTTGTTCGCGAACTTCACTTCCGTTTACCGGGTGGGATTAGGCAAGCCGATGTCTCCAATATTGCCGCTGAAATCCTGCCTCATGAGTTTGGCGAGTTGAACACCGGAATCATTGCGTCCGACAATAGTGAGGTACTGCAAAGAGTTAACAACATCCTTGCAGGTGGCATCTCTCCGTCATTCATGGAGCAGTATGCACAATGTGGTTACAAAACACTGCTGTCTAGGTTTTTGCGCTTGAGCGAAAAAACGGAATATGGTTTAGAACTTGAAAGCAGAGAAAGGGGACTCATCGTACACCAAATATTGGATGATTTTCTTACACATGTACGCAATGAGCAGGATCAGAACAATGGTCAAGAGACGTCAGACAGACAGCAAATACAGGTGCTAGGACTTACCCCCATTCAGTTGAACCCTGAAAAACGTTCGGAGTATCTCGAAATAATACAATCTATTACGCAAACATACACGCATTCTCATAAGTCTCACAGTGCAGTCAATACCTTGAGTATACACACACTCGGTGACGGTGTGCGAACTGGGGTACTCACGCGTTTGGTTGATCAAGTGTTTGATCAGTTGTTTGAGGGTGAATGGCAGGTGTTGGCAACGGAATTTGATTTGCTTGCCGCCAACGACAATACGCCCGTTCAAGTGTTCGACGGCATTGCTGTGCGTGGCATTGTTGATAGAGTTGATGTGCGGCGAAGAGAAGACACAATTGAGATGCGTGTGGTTGACTATAAAACAGGAAAGGTTGAACAGTATAACCAGAGATCGTATTTGCTTGGTCAACGTTTTCAAATGACGCTTTATGCCGCCGCACTGGAAGCTTTGGCAACACAACAGTTTGGGGAAACTGTGTCAGTTGTGTCTGCATTGTACGTTTCCGGTGCCCCAAACTTATCAGACTCGAAACGAAGTGTCGACATTTTTGACGCGAGTGGAAAGTATCAAAAGAGTGAATTGTACGAGGCGACACAATCGCATGCGCTCGCCTTTGTTGATGACCTAAAACGGGGCGTGTTTACACTAGCAGAAAAAACAACATACTGTCAGAGCTGTGACTTCAAGACTGTTTGTCGCGTGTTCGATAAAAACGCAATTCAACAACGGCCCAGCTAGCAACGAGTACCCAAAGCGCATACTGTAGCGCGTACTGTTCTTGAAATTCTTTGCCAGTATATGCGGCGTATGTGAACATAGACAGGCAGCACATGCCCCAAACCCAAGAATATCGAAGTTTGGTGTTTACGAACAGTAACGGCACAAAGTACCACACATGCACCTTGCTTGACAATAGAATCGTCACAAGTAGTAAGGCGAGAACTGTTCGAGCCACTTGTGACATTGTGCGCGACCTAAAAACCATCGCGACAGCAATAACGCCGCACAATCTCAGAACATTCACGATGAATGGCGCGATTTCCCAGTACGCTTCAATACCAAACACCGCTAGTACATTTTTGATCATGTACATAGGAACTGCGTTGAATTGCAGCGTGAGGCTGTATGCTTGCAAAGACTCAACAACTCCGCTTGCAATCACATCATTGTGCAGGTACGCGTACACACAAGCTGCGGAAACGAGAGCTGATATCGTCCACACAAGCGTCGTTCGTTGAAGTGTCCACCGAGCATTCCTCAACAACGTCAAAGCGGCAATTGCCGGGTACACTTTGAGAAGCGCAAGTGAAGAGAGAGAAACAACGACTCCAACAAACTGTTTGGGAGACCAGGTTCGTTTAAGAGAGAGAAAGAAAAGCGCAATTGGTAGTAGGAGAAAGCCGTCAAGATGTCCCTGACCTGCGAGCTCAACGACAGGGAGTGGACATAGTACATACCAAGCTGCGTGTGAGCCAATGTCACGAAAGCATTTCAAAGCAATGTATTCTGCTGCTACAAGCATGAGTTTGAACACCATCAAACCGGCGAACCAGCTTTTCGTCAGTAGAATGACATAACCAGGCACCATGAACAGAAGTTGGGACAAGGGAGGATATGTTGTGTACACATCCTTGTACGCGGTGTGTTCGTACAATGTTGGGAATGCGTTGCTCAACAACGTTAGTTCCTGAGGTGTGGCAGCAAATGGGTTTATTCCGTTTGCCGCAACCAACCCGTCCCAGAGATAGCGATACACGTCGTCTGAGAGCCATGGCAACATAAACAGCAGCAGCAAACGAGGCACCCAAAATGCTACTTCAAGTTTGTATCGCGAGGTTGCAACATGTGTATCTGATGTCCCAAACAACACCATGCCTGCTGAAAGACTCTGAATTCCAAAAAGCACTAGCAGAAGGGGTGTTGACGTTTGATTCTGCGGCAACAAGGGAATTGCTGCAAAGGAAGCTACATATAGCCAAATGGCAGAATGACTGAATCTATAGCTCAAGCCTAAGTGCCATTGTGACGATGTTGTGACTGCCATTGTGAATAACGGTAAACTCTTCGCAGAAACTCTTGATCAGGAATATCCCGCGTCCACCAGCAGAGAGGAGGTTTTCAGGAGATGTGGGATCCGGCAGTTCATCGGGATTAAAACCAGCGCCATTGTCTTTTGTTTGCATCCACAACAGGGGGGAATCCCAAGCAATACTAAAGTTGAACTCAGAAACTCCATCCGCTTTGTTACCGTGCACAATAGCATTGTTGGCGGCCTCTGTAGCTACCAGAAAGACATTGTACAAATGTTCGTCTGGCACGGTTCCGATCAAGCGGACCACTGCGTCTCTCACAAAAGCCTCAATTTGCGGTAAGACCTTTGAGTCAGAGTGAAATGACGTATCGATTCTATTTTCTGTTGGAAACTCTCTCAAAACTCTACTCTTGATTCAATTCGTACAAATGGTAATCTGCGAATTTCAAACTCACCGTCAAAAACAAACTCGTACCAAAAGTCAAAATCTACGACCGTGTTTTCAAACAGCCTTAGTTCTGCTTGTATTTGTGGACCAATGGTCTGACGCTGGATGGTTTTACCGCCCTGCAACGGCTCCTTGTTGAGATTGTACAGCAAGACGCCAGCGCCAATGGTAACTCGTGGAACTCGGCGGCTCCCCAAGAGCAGAGAAACGCTATACTCGGTATTTGTTTCAAAGGGAGACTCAGAAAATGTGTTCCAGTAAAGGACACTGCGATCAAAAAAACGCAATGTTCCTTCGGCTATAAAAAATTCAGACGACGAAAGTTGGACAGTGAGAGAATCGCGCAATCTCAGCTGTCGCAAACTGAATGACCGGGGCAATGCCGATGTGTTCTCAAAATCATATGTAGTATAGTTTGCCAATACCTCAAATGTAGCAGCATTGACAACAGGGCCAGAAACAACAGAAACTGTCGGCGCGAGCCTTATTACCCTGTTCCAGTTGTTTTGGGCGCTCGATTCACTGAATACATACACCTTGTGGAACAGGTCAAGCTCAGCAGCTACTTCGAAATGTAGAAACTGTGAAAAACTTCTTCTCCAATACAAACCCGCAGCATATCTCAACTCATCTCTGTCGTCAACATTCTCGGAAGAAGGGGTATCGTATCTCAACAGACCGACAGAAGCCGACATCGACAGCGTATCGCGATTGCCAACTTGCTGAGAAATATGAGTAAACACTGAGCGAAATGCCTGGGAGTTATCTAACCTCGCAAACCGATCTCGGAGAATTGACAAGGTTTCGTCTTCGGCGTCAAAGCGTCTACGAACTGTGTTATCGTGATTGTTTGTTTCAACCAGAACGCCAAGAGATGCATGACCTTCGTTGTAAGAAGTACTAAAAACTGCCTCAATTGCCAACGCAGACTCGTCATACTCACGTTGAACAAGAGACAACTCTTCGGCGAGCGGGGTTCTGTCAAAACGAGTTACAGATTTCATGTCGCCGCGCGTGGCGAGGTAAAACCAAGTGTCTTTGCCGACGGGATAGTTGAGCACAAGGTTGATGGCAACCAGCTGCTCTTGTCGTGTTGCGATGTGTCGACTGCTGAGCAGACTCGTGTAGTAGTCTCTGTTTGTACGACCATACTTTGCTTCGACACTCATGGAACCGCCACCTTGGTCCGCATACACAGCTCTCGCGAATGCGTCGATGTCTGCATTCTGTCGCTGATGAGCTAAAAGGTCCATCTCGGCGTCTATAGCGGCCGAGAGCAGAACATCTTGCACCCATGTGTTCTCTGTTTCGGCGGTGGCTGCGATACCTAGTCCAGCATCTTGGTACGAGCGCAGGCGATCAATGACTGGACCTGCTTGTGCCGAAACAAATGAAGAGCGATTGATGTTGTATTTCGCTCCAGAGAGAAGAGATGCGCGCGCAAACTCAGCATCTGTCTGGACAGCTGATGTGTGTGTATTCACAAGGTCAATGCGCTCGCTCAAACGCCATTCGTGATCGAGTCTAAGAGAATTGTTGAAGCGGTTGGGAGCCGATGATTCTAACACTCTTCCGAACAAGTTGTTGCTCCAAACAAAGGAATGTGAAGAGTCTATATCCACCGCGCCGCGAAACACAGACGACAGCAACCAACTGTCTGGCAACGAGTGATCTACGAGAACTGTAGCAACATTTGTTGAATCATGAGGTACACTCTGCGACGACTCGGCCAACGTATTGGTTGACGTCAGAACACAAAGAACTACGAGGTAGAGGAATACCGTTCGATAAAGCACTTTCTGCGGTACTCCACGACTAGTTCGGTTATTTCGGCAGGCGATTCCCTAACAATGAGGCGTTTACCACTCCTGAGCGTGACAATGCAATCATGTTGAGCTTCTACCAACTCTATCTCATCGGCGTTTACTGTTACCCGGGAATTGTCTATGCGTGTGAGTGTAATCATGTGGCATGTTAACAAGAAAACCAGCAGGCTACAATACAGAAGTGGTGAAGTCTGGTAATGTAAAGGCCTTTATCTCTTGTGCATTTCCTGTTTTGACATCAATTGTGACCGTAATTCCACTGATGCGCACATCGTCTGTAGCCTCTTCGTACTTATGCGGAGTTTGCAGCGTAAATCTCCGCAGTGCTACGTCTTTACGAAGCCCAAGAACTGAATCAAAGGGGCCAGACATACCTACATCTGTAATAAATGCTGTTCCCTGAGGCATGATACGTGCATCATTGGTTTGAATATGGGTGTGCGTTCCAGCAATGCAGCTCACTTGCCCGTCGAGAAACCAAGCCATCGCACCCTTTTCTGCTGTTGCTTCTGCGTGGAAATCTACAAATACCACCGGCGTGGATTCCCGTATACGCGCAACCGCCTTTTCGGCAGCAGCAAAAGGACAGTCGATAGACTGCATATACACGCGCCCTTGAATTTGAAGTACGCCGATTTGAACATCGGGTAATAAGTCCATCACAACATATCCCCAACCGGGATTGCGACGCGGATAGTTGAGAGGACGCAGCACTCTTCTGTCTTCTGCGAGAAGGGGTCTGGCCTTCCAATTTTCCCAAATATGGTTGCCAGTCGTAATAACATCTGCACCCGCTTCAAACAGTGCTTTTGCTTCAACTGCAGAAAGGCCCTTCCCTTTCACAATGTTCTCGCCGTTCACGATACAAAAGTCAGCACCAACCTCTTGTTTGATGCCAGACAGCTGTTGCACTACAGCTTTGAACCCCGCTGCACCAACTGTGTCTCCAATAAAAAGTACTTTTGCCAATTGTTGTTCGTTAGATGACATGAACAATCCTTAGTTTTACATGAGAACATCAGAAAAGAAAATACGATTAATAGCAACATTCACATAGCATCGAATCATGGCAACAAAGATATACACAAAAACTGGTGACAAGGGAACAACGGGATTGTTTGGTGGTCAAAGAGTTCCGAAAAACAGTATTCGTATTGAGGCATATGGAGCAGTAGATGAATTAAATGCTGTACTGGGAGTGTTTTTGAGCCTAGATAACGTACCTCCAGTATCAGATACCATCACAACAGTTTCACACCTTCTGTTCAACCTCGGTTCGGATTTGGCGACACCCTTGACTCCGCCTCCTTCTTTTGACATCCCTCGAATTGGCAAGGAACACATCCACTGGTTGGAGCAACAAATCGACTCAATGGAATCTGATCTAGAACCGCTGAAGGCTTTTATTTTGCCCGGCGGAAGCATGCATTCAGCACAACTACATGTGGCGCGTACTGTGTGCAGGAGAGCAGAGAGATGTGCAGTAACACTTGCTGAAACAGAAGAGATCGGTGAGTTTGCTGTGATGTTTCTGAATCGACTTTCCGATTTTTTGTTTGTTGCTGCCAGACGTGTAAATGCTGCTCTTGGCGTCCCTGATGTTGAGTGGAATGCTGAAGTTGCATTCTAGCAGGTGTATCCAATTGTCCTACACGTTAGAAGTTATTTTGCGCTTGCGTTCGCGAACTTCGTGCATGTGTTTTGCTATCTCAGCGCTAAACAGCAGGATAAAGCTCGAGTAGTACAACCACACAATTGTGATGGCGAAGAGTCCGTACGCACCGTAAATACCGCCATATGTTGAGATCATGGTTGGTGCCCAAAGGGAAAAGGCAACTCTTGATGCTTCCCAGAGCACTGTGCTGATAAGGGTGCACCAAAACAGAACAAATCGCGGCAAGCGTTGCGCTGGAATGAAATAGTAGAGAAACAAAAAGAACACAACCGTGATCGTTGCTGCTAGTGCGGCACCGGTCGTGTCGTGCATAAATGTCACAAACTGAGGTGGCACCCATTGTGCATTGCTAAACACCCAGTCTACCACGGTAACAAGAGCACCGCTAACACCAGAAAGAATGAGAAGTACGGTGAAGATTGCTTGCAGAAGGATGTCTTTAAATATGTACTTGAGGAAAAAGCCGGGCTGATGTATTTCAAAAATCCCATTGAGTCCTGTTCGCAACGAAGAAAACAATGTCGTTGAGAGCCACAGCAAGAATGGAATACCAATCCAACCAATGCTTGAGCTCTTGTCAAACGCAACGTGCAGCTCATTTTCGAGTACTGACCGGATTTGCTTCGTCGCGTCTGCGTCCGGCAAAATTCGCTCCACGGCACTTTCAAGTGGATCGTATATTTGCTCAGGAGTGGTGAAGACACCAGCAAAAAACACGGCCACAAGAATGCAGGGCAGAAAAAACATGATCACATTGTACGTGATACCCGCTGCCAGCAAAAAGATGTGGTGCTTTACCGCAGAGGAAATTACGGTGTCGATATGATTGTACATATTGACGCCGAATCGCCAGATTCGAATGCTCAAGTCTTCTTTTTGTTGCAAAGTGCTCCCGACTCTGGGTGACCAATAAGTATAGATCTGTGTATTTTTGCTGAATGAAGCCGCAAAACAAAGTTACGATAACCGAACATCTTGCAAAAGCAGTGATGCAACTTGCCGGCGCTGATACCGTGACAGTTGCAGCAGGAGTTGTGCTTGTTGTGGTAATCGCGAGAGTAGGCGGTGCGAGTGAGTTGGGCACGTATGCAACGGTGATGGGGTGGTTTACGGTGCTCGACATGGTGGCTGATTTTGGCAGTGAAACCCATGTTGCTCGCTCGCCCAAACATTTGGTTGATAATGCGCTGCACAGTGCTATTCGGTTTCGTTTGTTCTCGTC
>JAUHYX010000194.1 GCA_030426285.1 bacterium | reverse complement strand
TGTTGTACGACCCTGCCGGCACAACAATTGACTCCCTAGTGTACAAACGCTCTTGGCACACGCCAGCACTTCAAGAGACCGAAGGGATTTCTTTAGAACGACTTGCCGCGCAGATCGAATCGTGGAAGCCTACTTCATGGGCTAGTTCTGCCCATCACAACGGCCATACCCTAGGAAAGAAGAATTCACGATGGCTCAAACCTCCGGAAGATGGAACCCTGACCGTATCACCTCAATTGTGGAGCGAATACTCCGCACCCGATGGTCTACTCATCCAATATGATCTGCCTTTTTCTGCAGCACAACTCACAATTCAATTGTTTTCGGAACACGGAGTGCTTGCCGCTGATGTTTCCCAAGTACAAATCAGTTCAGGAAAGGAGTCATTGCTTTGGAATCCTGTTTCATCGAGTGTACATCCCCTTCGCCCTGGCATCTATATTCTGGTACTGCAAGCGCGCAGTGTTGATACACAAGAGTTCATTCAGTGCTCAACTATCGTAGGTGTTGAGTGAACGAAAAACGATATCTTTGTATATGCGTGTAACAAGCTATATCGCGAAGAGATATGTCAAGGGTCACCACCGTTTCGGATTTGTCCGCATCATTTCTCGAATTGCAACCATTGCTATTGCCTTAGGAGTTGCTGCCATAATCATTGTGTCATCCATTTTCAATGGCTTTCGAGAATTTGCTCAAGAAACTCTGGTCGGGTTTGATCCACATATTCGCATTCAACTGCAACAAGACAACTCAGACTTGTTCCGGGTCATGGATTCCCTCAAAGACAACGGAATACTATTCAAATACGCGGTGGCTCAAGAGTCCATGGCCATATTGAGCGTTAAAGACCAAGTGGTGCCAATAACCTTAAAACTCATTGATAGCAATTACAGAGATGTGAGTGGTTTGAAGAACAGCGTCATTCGTACGTTGCGCTCACAATCTACATTGGGTGTAATTACAAACGGTCCTGAAGTTTCTGTTGGTGTAGGGTTGATAGATAAGCTAGGAGTTGGGCTCGGCGCGAGATTGTCACTCATAACAACACCGCAAATGAAAGCTGCTGCACTGCAATCGCTATGGCCGCAGAGCACACCCGTCGTTGTTGTAGATATGTTTAAGTCAAACAATCCGGAATACGACAATGTGTATTGTTATGCAAACAAGAGTCAGATTCCTCCCAAATTGCACAATGGTCCACAGTTTGTTGAAATTCGCGTAGCAGATTTTGACGCCATAGAGCACATTGCGCGGTCAATTTCACAAGCAGCACCGGGCTATACTATTGACACATGGTATGAACTGCATCAGGAACTCTACGACGCAATGCGCTTTGAAAAATTAGCAACATTTGGCGTACTGTCGCTGCTGATTGTCATTGCTGCGTTTTCAATTTTTACGACAATGTCGATGACAGTAATCGAAAAGAAATCCGAAATCGCCATGCTACAGGCAATTGGCATAGGAAGTAGGGAAATACACAGGATTTTCGCTGTGACAGGTTTTAGAATTGGTGTGAAAGGAGCGCTCATCGGATTGACTTTGGGACTTGGCCTCTGTTTAGCACACCTGGAATTTGGTTTGGTACCATTTGACACACTCAAGTACCGAATATCACAAATGCCAATGTCAATTCATACCGCAGATGTTGTTGCTGTTCTGCTAACGACTATGCTCCTGACATGGGTTGCGACAATACTGCCAAGCAAAAGAGCTGCTCAATCTCCTATAGCAAGAAGCCTATCAGGTGAACGTGGGTAGTAGAAACTGCAAAGATGGTACGATGTTGTCGGCATGCACAATTTCCGCACGTGTACCGCCGAGCAAACCAACCAATTCTTTGTGACGGGCCGACAGATAATTTCCGCGCAATTGAGGATCGAGAACGATCATAGCTCCAAGGTCAGATTCTGTTCGGATCAAACGTCCAAACATCTGTCTAAAGGCCTGAAACATCAGCGGTTTATCTACTTGATTCCAAGCAAGTTGACCCAATCGTCGCTCGTCTGGTTCTTCGCCTTGTTCCCATGCCTGTTCTCTCAATTTGCTTGTTACTTGCTCCTGGAGCCCTTTGGTGTACGGATGTGGCACAGCATATGGCATTTTCTCAAGAATTACGCATTGCAGTGCCTCACCGGGAATATCGACGCCTTTCCACATTCCTCGCGCACCCATCAATATGGCAGAGTTACTGTTCTTAAACTGATCAACACATCTCGAAATAGAATTGTGGGTCTTGCCATGCGTAATCAATTTGAACGGCGACTTGTTCACTCGAGGTTGAAGCTCGGCGTGCACGCGTTCCATTCGGTCGCGTGAGGTGAACAACACCAACACCTTGCCACCCAGAAGATCTGCAACGTCAAAAACGAAGCGAGCTGTATCTGACACAAACCTGTCTGAAAGAAATGATGGAAAACCTTTGAGGAAAAGTAGTTTTGACTGTTTCCGATAGTCAAATGGACTATTGTACCGTTCGAGATCGGCATCCCCTTCCATCAGGTGTATGCCGGTTCTGTACACAAAGTCCTGCAAACGCTGTGTCGCCGTTAGTGTGGCACTCGTGCACACTATTGCCGAGAGACGGGAGTACAACTGTTGGTAGAGTTGCTGGCCAATGTCATAAGGTGAACTGATGAGTTCCCACTGTTCATTACCTATGGCTATGTAGTGAGCATATTCTTTGTCATTCTGCTGCAAAAAGAGATCTATTGCATCTGCTTGCATGCTCAATGCCTGCAAACTTGCATTTGCTCGCTTGTGCACTTCTGGCAAGGCTGATTTCTCATCGAAAAAGCCGGCAATAATATCCATGGCTTTCAAGTTCTTTTGCAGAGCGTCTTGCAGCAATTGCATAATATTTTCAGCTACAAGAAAAATCTCTTGGGATAACCGCGCATTCAGTGTTTCATCATCCATCGTGATATGCTTTGTAAACACATCGCCTTTGAGGGGTAAAAGCAACTGCTGCATGGCGTGAATTTGTTCATGCAAACGATTTACACTCACAAAATTCGCTTCCAATACTCCCGATAGATACGCAGCGCCTTCGTTGTCAACCCTCGATTTCATTGCCTCCTGGAACCACTTCGTGCAAGCTCCCTTTTCGCGAATCGAAAAGTCTATAGCATCGTGCAATCCCTCATTTGAAGCTGCCCTACTACATGCGTCCACCGCTTCGTCAGCAAACTCGTCAGCCTCGTCAACAACCAGGCGATGATAGTCCGGCATCCACTGCGGCCAACTGAGAAGGAACGAGTGATTTGTGATAACGAGATGAGACTGCTGTGCCTGCCAGCGCTTCCTAAAGAAAAAGCAGTTTGAGAAAAACTCACATTCCTGTTTGTCACAATCTCTAAAGTCTGCCCGAGCAACGGCATATGCCTTGCCAATGACAGGATTCATGGCGCGCAGAGCCATCGGCAGTGTGTCTACCTCACCGTCGGGAGTATGCAAAAGCCAAAGATGAAGAAATGTTCTTCCCCAAGCTTCTTGTGCTTGATCATCTGAAAACAAACGCGCTCCGGAGCTGCTGTCTTGCAGAATTTTTCGAACACAAACATAATTGTTCATGCCCTTAACGCTGATGGCTTGTAGATCGTTGCGGCGCAATAGGTTCTTTAGTCGCGGAACTTCCTGGTGCAAGAATTGATCTTGCAGCATACGCGTGTTCGTACTCACGACTATTGGCGTGTTCGAATCTTGTGCCAATGAAGACAGAGCAGCCGTAGTATAGGCTAGAGTCTTCCCCGTTCCAGTTCCAGCCTCACATACAAATGAGCCTCCTTCACACAACACTTCACCAGCGCGCTTGGCCATAGAAATTTGCTGGTGACGCACTTTGTATGAAGGCCAATGCGGCTTAAACACTTCCTCTTGATCTAGCCTTTGGTGAAGATTATCCGGAATACCGAACAACGACGTTGGTTTGTCGTCACTAAATTCGTCGCGAAAATCCACTAAGTCGAGAGCGGACTCAGAATACGAATGTTTATCAGCAAATAGCGGTTTCCAAGGCCAAGCCACAACTCCCTGCATATGCTTCTCAACTACTGTACATGTGGTTGCATGATGCGGCTTCGACAACTCTCGTTCACAGAAACGCACAACTTCAACCATATCCAGAGCGTCTTGCAAGCCCCGATGCAACTCGTGATCGCGTATTCCTGCCTTGCGGATAAAGTGTTCCAGCCCATAAGAATGTTCCAGCGGAAACACCAATGGAAGCACGTCCATGGTGTCCATCATGATTGGTGAGTACGATGTCCCTAAATACTTGCGTAAAAAGCTCAACTCAAATGCAGCATTATGGGCCATAACCGGAGCAGTGCCGATGAACTCTTGAAGTTCTGGAAACACAGAATTTGCAGTTGGCGCTCCCTGTAATTCTTGTTGGGCTATGCCGGTGAGTTGGACAACCTCTGGCAAGATGGCGGATTCGGTATACACCAGTGTGTCCATCCGTGCCACCTCCATCCCATTTTCATATCGAATGGCTCCTACATCTATAACATCGCTTTGAGATGGTGAGAGTCCGGTAGTTTCAAAGTCAAGAGCAACGAAAGTCTGTAAACAATGTAGGTCGGTCGGCATCTGCAAGATTGCTTTGGCAATTAGTGTTTAGAATAATCGTAGTTTAGCAAGATGCATTAATATGAACTCACCATGCAAACACAGATATGCGAAATTCTTTTTTTATTCTCTTTTTCACGGCGGTTTTGACTCTGGCAACAGGATGTTCAGAAGAGCCTGATGTAGATACCTCAAAACCACTCATCATTGCCACAACTGGTATGATTGGCGATGCATTAACGGAAATGGCCGGTGATCGCGCACAGGTGATAACCCTCATGGGACCAGGAGTTGACCCGCATTTGTACAAGGTTACTCGTTCCGACATCGAACTAATGAGCAAAGCTGATGCAATTGTGTACAATGGTTTACATCTTGAAGGAAAGATGTCGGAAGTACTTGAACGTCTTGCCGCAAAACAAACCGTTATCGCTGTTGGCGATGGCATCAGTGAATCAGACTTGGTGTATTACGGCGCAGGCGAAGATCGGGTCCCTGATCCACATATTTGGTTTAGTGTCAATATGTTCAAGCAGGGACTTGAGTACGCTGCAAATCGCGTCAACAATGCCATTGCAAGCACACCACTTCAACCTGCTCAATACTTGCAGAAATTAGACGCACTCAACCAGTGGATTACTCAGCAGATTGCAACAATACCGGAAAATCAACGCGTGTTGATTACGGCGCATGATGCGTTTGAGTATTTTGGCAAACAGTACAATGTAGAAGTGCGCGGCCTGCTGGGAGTGTCAACATTAGCAGATTTTGGCTTGAAGGACAGGCGCGATATGGTAAATTTCATCGTGTCTCGGAACATCAAAGCGGTGTTCCCCGAAACAGCCATTAGCGACCGTTTCCTACAAGCCGTGATTGAAGACTGCAAAGTTCAAGGACATTCAATTGAATTTGGCAACAAACTCTACGCCGATGCATTAGGTGACCCGAATACGCCTGAAGGCACCTATATAGGCGCTGTGCGATTCAATGTTGAGTCCATTGTTGAGGCATTGGGAAAAACTCAGCCATGATAGTGAATGTTGAACAACCGATAGTTGAAGTGCACGATCTCACCGTGAGCTACAACCGCAAACCCGTGTTGTGGGATGTTGACTTAACAATTCCTGAAGGCGTTCTTGCAGGCATTATTGGTCCAAATGGAGCTGGTAAATCTACACTGATCAAAACAATGATGGGCATAGTGCCTTCAAGTAGTGGTTATACACGTTTTTTTGGCGAGCCGATTGACCTAAACAGACAGCGTATTAGCTATGTACCCCAGCGGGAAACAGTGGATTGGGACTTTCCAGCACGCGTGCAAGATGTTGTACTCATGGGACGATACAGCCGCCTTGGCTTGTTTGCGCGTCCACGCAAAGCCGATCGAGAAATTGCAGAACACGCTCTTGAAAAAGTTGGCATGCAAGGGTTTGCGAAACGTCAGATTTCCCAGTTGTCTGGTGGACAACAACAGCGCGTATTCCTCGCAAGAGCATTGGCTCAAGACGCCGATGTTTACCTGATGGATGAACCGTTTGCAGGTATCGACGCTTCCACCGAAGCAGCCATTATCGAATTGCTTAAAACCATGCGGTCGCAGGGCAAAACTGTTATTACTGTACACAACGACTTGCAAAGTGCGCGCGAGTATTTCGATTGGATTGTTCTGCTCAATATGCGTCTAGTAGCCTCCGGACCTGCCGATAAAGTGTTTAAGCCGGAGCTTCTTGAAGAAACCTATGGCGGTGCTCTTACGATGTTGAGCAAGGTGCATGACTTAATGGAAATGAAAGACTTTCCAACAAGAGAGCAGTAAAACATGTTGGATCCACTCATAGTTGTACTCATAGGAACGTCATTGGTAGCCGCGAGTGCTGCCGTTACCGGTGTATTTACATTTCTTCGCAAACGCAGTTTGGTTGGTGATGCCATCGCCCATGCAGTACTTCCAGGAGTTTGTGTTGGATTCTTGGCTGCCGGTACAAAGGATCCGTTGATGCTCACACTAGGAGCATTTGTTACAGCTTGGCTGTCTATTTATGCTGTTGACTTGATTCGCAGGCACACCCCCGTCAAGGAAGATGGCGCAATTGGCATTGTGCTAACTGTGTTCTTTGCCTTGGGGATTATGATGCTCACGTCCATTCAGAGCTATGGAAATGCTGAACAAAGCGGTCTAGAACATGTTCTTTTTGGTAGTGCAGCTAGTATGACG
>JAUHYX010000193.1 GCA_030426285.1 bacterium | reverse complement strand
ATATTGGCGGCGATGTGAAATTCTCACAAGCTGTGCAGCAGAGTCTGTTGGTGGCCGGTGAGAATATTGTCACTATTACCGTAAACAATGAACTGAGCCCATCTGGTACGGTTCCTGTTCGCGAAGGTTCGCTGACACCGCGCGTACTCGGTGGAGTACATCGCGATCTGTTTCTTGTGGGCAGACCAATTGTCCGTGTTGGTGATGCGCAGCTCAGAACTGCCGGTACTGGTGGTGGCTCAGCGCGAGTTGAGGTTGGTGCAACTATCGTAACAGACAACCTCGCACGATTTGTCTTGGCTTCTGACTCGGTTGAGATCGTCAGATCAGAAGTTCGCGTAGATGTCGAGCTACTCTTGCGTGCAAGTGACGGTAGTCTTGTCGATTCGGCTGTTCGTGAATTGCAACTGAGCTCGAACCGATCTGAAGAGGTGCAAGTACAGTTTGAGATCGCGAATCCCGATTTGTGGCAATTGGGGTCACCAGCGTCGTATGCACTAGAGGTATCGGCAAGTGTTGCGGGAGAAACCATAGACACATGGCGCAGGGATGTCTCATTGTTCACGGTAAGCACAAACACCAGTGAAAACGCCGTGGTCGTGAATGGCCTTCGTTCGTCGATCAAGGCTGTAGACTATCTTGAAAACACTGGGCCTGAGTCTACGGCTGGTCCAACTGTGCAGCGCATGCGACAGGATATTGAAAAAATTCTCACTCTGGGAGCAAATTCGGTTCGCTTTCCTTACGGAATGCCGCACCCCGTGTTGTTGGAACTGTGCCGTAAGAATGGCCTTGCTGTTCTCATTGATATGCCTGTTGTGAATGTTCCATCGGAACTTGTGGGGTCGGATAATTTCATTTCAACGGCTGAAAATTTGGCCGGTGAATATGTGGCTAATGTCGGCAGTGTTGGGTGTGTTCTGGGTTTTGGAGTGAGTACTGGCCTATTCGAAGGCAACAACGGTACGTATGCCTATCAAGATGCCTTGACAACACTGTTCTCCAATGCCGGTTATCAGGTGTACAAGACATGGTCGAGCTCACAACAGATGCTTGAGCCTCGCGGTGTATCATTTGTCCTTGTAGATGAGCACAGTGAGGATTTCAAAGACACATATACCCGCGTGCAAGAGGTGTTGCGCGGCACCCCATGGATAGCTCATTTCGGCAAAATTGTAGAACCGAACAATCACGAAGGGTACTCAAACCCCTATTCAATAGAAGCACAAGCAAAGCACATTCGCGATCGCGTTCGTTATCTGCAGGAACAGAGAATAGGCGCCGGAGTGGCATTGTGGTCGTTCAACGACTATGCCACGGCAAGACCTCTCCTTGTCGTTCGTTCTGAGTCCTCCTACTTGGCGTCTTGTGGCTTGGTGACACAGGACCGCGAAGAACGGTTTAGTTATGCTTTGACAAAAGCGCTGTTCAACGATGAAAAGGAACCCGTAATTTCGGCTGGAACCTGGGAAGAAGACAAACCGGTTATTTACACATTCTTGAGCATAGCACTGTTGGTGTTAACATTGTTGCTCATGAACAGCTCGCGCCGGTTCAGGGAAAATGTTGGACGAGCCTTGGTGCGCCCTTACAACTTTTATGCAGATATACGCGACCAGCGTATTCTCTCATCTGTTCGTACGATCATTCTGGCTCTCATTGTCGCTCTTGCAAGTGGCATGTACCTGTCTGCCATTTCGTACTCGTTGCGAGATACGCTCATATTAGATCAGTGGATGTGTCTGGTGTTGCCGTGGGATGGACTCAAAGAAGTCGCGGATTCACTCGTTTGGATGCCACTCGGTTCGACGCTTGCCTTGGCTGGCGCAACCATGTTGCTCTTGCTCGCAGTAGCTGCTACAATCCGTATTGGATCGATGTTTGTTCGTTCGAGAATATTCTTCTCTGACGCTATGATTATCGCAACATGGGGAGCGCTGCCAGGTGTGTTCTTGTTGTTTGCCACAGCAGCATTGTATAAACTACTCGAGATACCAAATGTGATGCCAGCAGTACTTGGTTTGTTGGTGTTGTTTGCGTTGTGGTTTCTCTACAGAGTTTTGCGCGGAACATCAGTGATCTTTGATGTGCGCAGCAGCTATGCCTACTCAGGAGGCATAGCCTTATTGCTGCTCACACTTTCATTTGTTGTATGGTATTACAACTCAAATTGGTCAACGCTAGCCTATGTTGACTACCTGTTACAGTAGTTCACTTAGGCGCGTATACTGATTCTTATTGACAGGTACTTCAACTGAGCCGAACGAACCTTTCACAGTGATTTTGGTCACTGGAGATTCTCCTTCACCGGCAACGATTGCGTTCCAGTGTTGCGAGTTGAAGCTCGAACCATTTACGTACTGAAACACGCGCTTTGTGCCATCTTCATTCTCAACATACATGCGGGTGAGTTCAGGATTTGGAATATCGATGATCAAACCATACCAATCACCAACTTGTCCGTTGTTCATATACAAGTGGGCACTGTCCTTCATTTGGTAGCGCGTGGTTGTGGTAAACAAGTCCATCTTTCCGTCGAGGTTCATATCACCTTTTGCGGCGCAACGCGAATCTTCAACATCTGCCAGGCCAAGTGGGAATCCTGCATTCGTGTATTTCTGACCCTTGTTGTTGAGGAACAAAACATTCTTCTCAAAGCCATTCCACGACATACCGCTTTGGTCCATTGATTGGAACACATGTCTGTACACCGACGACATTCCAGTGTGTTCTTCACTCTTGCCGCGGTAAATATCATCGCGCCAGAAGTGGGTACAGTAGTCAGAAGCAGAAGTGCGACTCACGTGGCCATTAACGATAAAAATATCTCTCCAGCCATCGTTGTCGATATCGATATCAGTAGATCCCCATGACCATCCCGAACGGGCTACTTGGTCCTTGTACGGTGGTTCGTCGAAATTCTTGCCGCCGAGCATCATGCGGTTGCCGTATGCCATATTCATGCGATTGTCTTGGATGTCCTCAAAACCCTCGATTCCGAGCCCCATCTTTTGCAAGCGTCGCGCTGTGGTTGAAGACATACCAACTACGTACACATCTTCGCGGGCATCGTTGTCAAAGTCAGCGATGATGTGAGACATACCAAAGGAATGCCTGTTGCCACTCAATTCACTTGTGATGTCAACAAAGCCATTTTCAGTTCCTTTGTACATATCGATTCCAGCAAAGTCACTCACAACGAGCAAATCTGGGATATCATCTTCATTGAGGTGTGCAATTGAAGCTGAGTACACACGACGCCATCTTTTTGTTGTTATACCCATGTCAACCGTAGCGTCTTTGAACGTCAAATCTCCATCATTTCTCAGAATAAACATCGGGTAGCCGTCATTTGCATCGTAGAACGGTGTTGGCATTTGCCCATTAGCATATGGCGGCTTGTATTGACCGACAAAAATATCGGCATCACCATCCATATCGATATCTGCGACTGACAAACATGTAGGGATAAACAAGCTGTCCTGGCGGAAAACAATATTCTCGGCTGGATCAAACGAGCCGTCTGGTGTGCCGAGATGAACGACAATAGCGCCATGGTCGCCAAGAAGATGCGTTGAAACTGGACCGCTAGATGCCATCGACTTGCGATTCACGCCAAGTACTAAGTCTTTCATTCCGTCACCGTTCACATCAGAAACCACGGCAGACTGAACATCGTGGACTGAAGGGTTTTCAAACAAAACAGATGGCGACAGCGAACCGTCCGGATTCATTGAAAGAACATCGTTGGCATTTGGCATCAGAATTTCTGGTTTCTGATCTCCATTGATATCTGTGACGACTACAGGCAAGTGTGTTCGTCCTGTAACAGCACTCGAGAGCACTGGCATTGCTACATCTGTAAATTGAGGTTTGTCGCGGAACGCAGCTTTTAAGGAGGTGATGTCTACCACACGGGCTTCAGAAGGAGCATCTGCGCTACTTCTGTGTTTCCAGGTTACATCCATCATGCCGGAAAGACCTACGTCATAGCGCTTACCATCAACGGGTACGTTGCGAACTTGAACCTTAAAAGAAAACGTGCTAACAGTATCGCCATCGCGATAGTCGAGCAGGTGATGATGGTATTCTGACTGCACAAATTCCACATCATCTCTTTCGAGGTCACGCAAGAATGTAGCAAACTGTTCCTGCGTAAGCTCTTGCTTTTGTTTGCTGCCATGGGCAAGCATCACATTGCTCGGCCACGACTCGGCAGCCTCAAACTCAATGGTTGCGGGAAATGAGTATGATTCAGGTTGCAGGGCTTGCACGCGTTGAAACTTATCGCGATTGTTGCGGATACCGTCCCAAAACGCAATCATAGTTTTCTCGAAGTGCTGAGCTAGGACCTCTCGGTGCCAGAACATACTGTCCAACACTTCGCGGTTTTCCTCATAGCCCGAAACAGTGTTCACTACAGGTACTTGAACTTTTTCTTGCGGAGGAGGATGTTCTGAATTATCGCAACTTGCTGCGAAAAGCAGCGCTGATAGCCCAGCGCAGTAAACTTTCCATTGTCTCATTGGTGTCTCATACTAGTTGTTGTCAAAACTGTTGTGAAAGGTGGTACTAATCCTTTAAGCAGAATCTACAACTTTTTAACAGGTGAATAAAAAAACCTTGACACGGATGCGATCTCTGAGTAACTTCATTCCGCATTCAACAAATGCAACAACAATCTGTTCCAGTCCGCAATTTTCTTTCCTGGAATTTCCTTTCGCAGATGTTTCACCCAATGAAACACCCGAGAGGGCTTTGTCAAAACCGTAAAAAACGGAGAGAAATCAGGCAGGACCTATGCCTGTCTACAACAAATAGAAAGCGATTCTTTTTATAATTAACATTTCGTTGCTCAAACAGCAATATGGAGTATGTATGAGAGCGAGAACTACCAAGTTCCCAAGCAGGATATTCGGTTATCTATGCTTGTTGGTGATGCTATTGATGACATCGCCGAACGCACAATCCACGGACTTTACAATTGGTTCTGGGACAGGGTACAATTCAAGTACCTCGTGGCCAGCACCATATGGTAACTACTGGTGGAGTGCTAGACACCAATTTTTGATAAAGGCAAGCGAATTGAACAGTGTTGGGGCGTACCCTGGACTGATCGAGAGCTTGGCCTTTAATGTCGCAAACACAAACAACTGTGATCCTCATGCTGGATTCACGATAAAACTCAAGAACGTTAGTGCAGCCGCAGTAACGAGTGTTGACGACAGCGACATGGTAACTGTTTTTGGTCCTGAAACTGTGACTCCTTCTACAGGTTGGAACTCACACGAGTTTGATGAAAGTTTTTGCTGGGACGGCTCCTCTGACCTCCTTGTAGAAGTATGTTTCATGAACACAGGGTACACCTCAAACGCTTCAACGTACTATAGCAGTACATCCTTCACTGCGAGTAGATATGTGTATGCAGACGGTTCATCTCAGTGTGGAAATTCGATGGGGACATCGTCTACCAACCGTCCAAATATTCAATTTGGCTTCAAAGACCAAGTGTCGAATGACGCTGGTATTTGTGCTTTCGCAGGTCCTTCATTCCCAATCTCTGCTGGAAACCAGACAATGCAGGCGACACTCACCAATTTTGGTGATAACACTCTCACGAGCTGTACGCTTAACTGGTCAGTAGATGGAACAACTCAGACTTCTACAACATGGTCAGGCTCTCTGGCCTCAGGCGCCTCAACGACAGTGAACCTCGGAACACTATTGTTCGAAACTGGTGGCTCGTATGAAGTTGAAGCATGGACGTCTAATCCGAACAACACGACTGATGGTTGTGAAGAAAACGACGGCACCTCGAAACAGTTCGCTACTGCAATGGGCGGCACGTTTACTGTTGGTGGCACAAACCCAGATTTCCCAACATTGGCTGCCGCATGGGAAGCATTGGGGTCAGGTGGTGTTGGTTCAAATGTAGTCTTGAATGTTCGCTCGGGAACCTATAGTGGCGATGTTAGCCTTGGTAATGTTCCAGGTGCAAACTCAACGCGCACTATCTGCATCCAGAGTGAAACAGGTGATGCAGACGACGTAACGTTTACGTATGCTGGTACATCTACAACTGATATGGGTACCATCAAGATGGCAGCTAGCTTTGTTACGTTCAAAAACGTGACAATTGAAAACACTGGCGTTAGTTATGGTAACGCAGTAGAGTTTACTGGACCGACTTCAAATGTTGCGTTTGAAGACTGTATTCTCATTCGCCCAACATCTACGTCTACCACAAATTACCGAGCAGTAGTTTTTTCGCGTTATATAGGTCACTCAAATGTTTCGTTTGACGGTTGTGAATTCCGCAACGGATCGTATAGTGTGTACTGGTACTGCTACAGTAATGATCAAACAGATAATCTTTCTTTTAACGATTGTTATTTCAACAATCCGTACTACATGGGTACGTATTCGTACTACACTACCAATAGTGATTGGACTGACAACATTCTAGAGATGGGATCATCTTCTTACGTGTATGGATATGGTCTTTATATCTACAGAAACAGTACTAGTGGTACAGACGATGGTATCGAAATCACAGGTAACAAGTTGAACATGCAGGCCGGTCGTTATGGCTTGCACTTGTACTACACTTCTGGTACTGCAGACAACCGCGTGATGTGTGCCAACAACATGGTTGCTATTGGTTATAACACAACGTCATACTATGCATACAACTACTTGTACTATTGTGACTATGTAGACTATGTACACAACAGTATCAATGTGCTGTATAACTCTGCCACGACACGCGTCTTGTACTTCTACAATGGTTCAAACCATGTTGTGAAGAACAATGTGATTAACACGCAGAATGGTTATGCCATTTACCGTTATGGTAGTAATGG
>JAUHYX010000192.1 GCA_030426285.1 bacterium | reverse complement strand
GACGGGGTCGCCAACTATAAAGTTGTAGACTCCGATGGTCTCTCATTCCGCGACACTATCCTTATTCCGGGCTTCACATTGGGATTGGTGCAAAACCCTTCTCCTGAGTTTCTAGAAGTGGACTTCAGCACTTCTATTGATAGAACTTGGTGTTTTGAATATGTTCTTGAAAACTATGGCCAGTTTGTTCAGAGTATTGAAGAATTGAGCATAAGTGCTGATGACCAGTTCACAATTGATGTTCCAGATGTCACAACCTTAGCGCCTGGAGAAAGCATAACTATCACTGTGTGTTTTGAGGCCGAGGAACCCGGCTTATATGCTGCGGAGCTCGTTCTCGTAGGGCCATGCCTTAACAGAGATCTTGTGCAGTTTGAGATTGAATCTGGCATTGACGACACACCCCCACAATTTGAACAAATCTTGGACTCATGCGGTGTGCTTGCAGAAATTTTCGTGAGTGAAGACCACCGATTCTCAAGTGGCCTGCGTTCAGTGCAAATTGAAGAACTAAACAACATATCTGTTCAGGTTCTCTCTGAAAGTCCAGAAAATATGTCGTTTAGCATAGCAGTAGACGATCCATATCAAGATGCTTGGTTTACTCTGCGTGCTGTAGACTCTGCCGGGCTCTCGCAAGAGTATTCAGACACTATTCCTGGGTTGACATTGCTCGCTTCCAATTTCCCGGATTGGACAGTAGAAGAATACAGGCCTGCCCCCTCTCAGCTCTTTATTTGCGACACGGTCACAATTGCAAATTACGGGTTGTTCAACTACACGATAACGGCGTCGAACTTCGCAAACAATGGCGTGTTTTCTGCTCCACCAAGGCAGTTTCCAATCGTGGTTCCTGCAGGTGAGTCAGCAGAGTTAGTCGTGTGCCTACAGCACCCTCGTGGGCAAGAATTTGTAGAAGACGCTTTTGTGTTTCAGCGCGGTTGTACGCAACGCGAGCTAATCTTTACGTCGGCTCTTCCCGTGGAATCATTGCGCGGCGAAACGCGCTGTAGAGTTGTTTTAACTGGAGAATTTGTTCACAATACTGAATCATTGGTGTTGTCTGCACCATATCCGAACCCAGCTGCGAACGATGTTGTTGTAGACGTGAAATCTCCAGAATCCGCTCTCATTGCTTTAGTGGTATCTGATGCAAATGGCAGAACTAGGATTGCTGAACAGTTGCAAGTACACAAGGGAAAAAATACCATTACAACTGATGTGAGCGATTTGCAAGCAGGAGCATATACACTTTTGATTCAGCGCGGCGGTGAAATCCATCGTACGCAAATCGTTGTGCTTCCGTAGACTTGACCTGTAAGAGATGACAATCAGTACAACTTCTCTATCTTTCAATTCTATTCGGCAATTCAACAAATGCGTGGTAATTTGCGGTTTACGAATTGTACGCGAACCAATATCTAAGCACTCCAATGGCTAAACAGTCCACTCTCGACGCTATCGTATCGTTGGCAAAGCGCCGCGGCTTTGTGTTTCAATCATCTGAAATTTATGGCGGCTTAAACGGCTGCTGGGATTACGGTCCACTCGGCATTGAATTGCTGCGAAATATTAAGGAATCGTGGTGGAAATCCATGACATACCGCGACGATATTGTTGGGCTCGACTCTTCAATCCTCATGCACCCGCGAACTTGGGAAGCGTCTGGGCATATGGACAGTTTTTCCGACCCGATGATCGACAATAAACAGAGCAAGGGGCGATTCCGCGCCGATACGCTTATCGAAGAATATATTGAGCGATTGCACAAGAAAGGCAAGGAAGTACAAGCTGCGTCAGTACAGGATAGGCTCGACACGGCCGTTGCGCCCGAAGATTACTACAGCATAATTGTTGATGAAGGCATACCCGACCCTGTATCTGGTTCCAAAGAGTGGACGCCTGTGCGGTATTTCAACCTGATGTTCAAAACATTTGTAGGCCCGGTAGAAGACGAAAGTGCGGCAGTGTATTTGCGCCCTGAAACAGCTCAAGGTACATTCGTGAACTTCAAGAATGCACTTGAGAGCTCGCGTCAGAAAGTCCCTTTTGGTGTCGCACAGATTGGTAAATCGTTCCGCAACGAAATCAACACCAAGTACTTTCTGTTCCGAACTCGCGAATTCGAACAGATGGAAATGGAGTTTTTCACCAAGCCTGGTGAAGATGTTGAATGGTATGAGTACTGGCGCGAACAGCGCTGGAACTGGTTCCTGTCGCACGGCATGAAAGAAGAAAGCTTGCGCCTCAAGGAACACCCGGCCGACAAATTGGCTCACTATGCCAAAGGTGCAGTTGACATCGAGTATTTGTTCCCATTCGGTTGGGGTGAACTTGAAGGTATTCACAATCGTACCGATTTTGATTTGAAGCGCCATCAAGAGTTTTCAAGCAAAAAGTTGGAATATGTTGACACCGTGACCCGTGAGCGCTATGTGCCATACGTGATTGAAACGGCCGTTGGAGCTTCGCGCTCGTTTATGGCATTCTTGTGTGATGCCTATGACGTCGAAGAAATCTCCGAAGGTGAGAAAACTGAAGAACGCACAGTCTTGCACTTCTCTCCTTCGCTTGCTCCAATTAAGGCCGGTGTTTTCCCACTGGTGAAGAAAGACGGCATGCCTGAAGCAGCCAAAGAAATTCACCAGAGATTGCAAAAACACTACAAAACGCAATACGATGAAAGTGGCGCTATTGGACGCCGCTATCGCCGTCAAGACGAAGTTGGTACACCGTTCTGTATTACTGTAGACGGTGATACGCTGACTGACTCGACTGTGACAATTCGTCACAGAGATTCCATGGAACAAGAGCGTATATCCGCAGATCGTATCGAAGACTTCCTGCGATCTCACATAGACTAAGGTTTTGTCTTGATTCCATGCATGATTTGATTAGTTTTTAGGGTCGCTTCGCAGCGACCCTTTTTTATTGATCAACGCGCAGCTCACATCATGCAGCCATACATAAATACTCCACGAAGATTCCGCACATCGAGTCTCATCCTCGCTGTCTGCCTATGCTCGCTTTTTGTTTCATCAGCATCGTTGTTACTAGCACAGACACAGAGCCCTGACAGATATCAAGAAACAGGTGAAGGACTCACCGTTTTTGGTGAAGTGTACAGACATATCAGCTCAGCGTATATGGATCAAGTAGATTCAAAGGAACTGCTGAACGTGGCGATAGATGCCATGACTGAATATCTGGACCCGTACTCAGTGTACTACCCTGCTGAAGACCGGGACGACTTGTCGGTTATTTACGATGGTTCGTATACGGGGCTTGGGATGAATGCTGTAAAATTCAATGGAGCCTACACTGTTCTGAATGTATATCCAGGTTTTGCGGCGGAAAAAGCCAACCTGATTGTAGGCGATAGAATCACCCATGTCAATACAACTGCATTGTCAGACACAACGATTTCCTTACGCAAGCTACTAGATGGGGTTCAAGGTGATACGCTGCAACTTACGGTAATACGGGCACTAACAGATACACTGCAGTTGCAGGCTGAATTGGGTAGAGTACAAACAAAAGCAGTGCCGTTCTTTTGTGTTGTAGAAGGTGACGTTGGCTACATTCAGCTTGCGCGTTTCACTCGTCAATCACAACGCGAATTCAGACAAGCGCTACATCAACTCTACCGGCAAACTGACCTTCAAGGCTTGATAATCGATATCAGAGACAATCGCGGCGGCCTGTTGCAAGCTGCAGTAGGAATTGCTGAGTTGTTTCTCCCCGCTGGCAGCGTCATTGTTTCAACCAAGGGCCGACTCAACAACAACAATGCGGAATACAAAAGCCGACTTGCGCCAATGTATCCTGAACTCCCCCTCACAGTTCTCATCAACGAACAATCTGCCTCCGCTTCAGAAATTCTCGCGGCGGCATTGCAAGATCACGGCCGCGCAACATTGCTGGGAAAACAGTCGTTCGGCAAGGGACTTGTACAGAACGTACTCACTGTCCCATATGGCGGTCAGCTCAAACTCACTACGGCTCGGTACTTTACACCATCTGGACGCTTGTTGCAGAAAATAGATTACAAGGCGCAGCGCGAAGGTACGACATCAAACGACGTTGCCTCGGCTCCCGACGGATGGCGTGCTGGCGTGTTTCCCGATATTGAAACCGTTGGAAACTCGGACTTCGAGGTCACGGACAAGCTACATCAATACGGTCTTGTAGAGCTATTTGTTGGCACAAAACGCGGCGTGCGGTCGGACTCAATGGTGCAAGAGTACATTGAATTTGTCATCGCCAACGACTTTGCAAGAGAAGGTTCCGCACTAGAACAGAGTTACCGCATTCGCGATCAATTGACAGTAGAGACGCAAAAGCAGTTGGAACCAGTTATTCATTCGCTGCAAGAAGAGCTGCGCAATGAGTTGTTACAACACCAAACTGTAATATCAGAAACGCTGAACGTAGGATTTGCCATGTACAACAATCCCTTTGATGCTGCTATGCGAATTCGGGTTACAGAAGACTCCACTGTCGCAACGGCAAAGAATCACTTGCTCAGTAGCACAACTGCTGCTGAGGACTAGCACTTAGTGTTCCATTTCATGCGCCGGAACAATTTCAACCGTTACCTTGCCATCTGCGCGTGTTGAATCGGCGACAACAAAGTTGTTGTGGTTGCCGAGTTTTGGGTATTTGTTAGCGAGTGTCTGCAAAAGAGCTTGATGCGAAACTGAATCCACCACCGGCAGATGCAACACTCCTTGCAGGCCAACTGAGCTCTCAAATAGCGTACTCAAATCCATGTTGCCGTTGGACAATTCCAGCGAGTCGAGTTGCTCAATAGATTCTGCTTCAAAAGTGTTGCGAATCCAGCGCAAATGAACATTTGACATGGACACATTGAGATGTTCTGACAGCAGTTGCCTAATGATTACTTCAGCTTCTTGTATTGGTTCTTCTGACAAATAGTCCAAATAGAACAAGGTTTTGCCACTTCCTAGAACAAACTCTGTTTCTACTTTCAAGAACACCTTTCCTGGCAGTGTCGGTAGTGACGATACCGCGGTTTGATAGTCGAATTGTAGCGCACTCACCCGCTGCTCAAATGTCAACTGGGGATCTGATGCCCGCACCTGTGCCGTTCCCACATTGTCTCCAATCGAACCAGCCGTTTGCACCAAATTGAGTTTCACTGGTACTTCCAGCCGTTTTTCGGCTTCCTCTTCGAACTTACGTCGATCCTGGTTTGTGAAGTATTCACCTTCAATAATCAGTCGCATGCGAGCCTTCACGCCACTCTTGTCGCCGGTCACGGTCACATCGGTAACTTGGCTACGTCCCTCAATTTCAAACAGCGCAGACATTTCTTGTATCACAGCTTGTTGCTGATACTGAGAGCTAACCTCATTGATAGCAGTAGAGAGCGGTACAACCAGAATAACGCCAACCATCAGCATCACAACTACGCGCGTGCGAACAGTTCCGGTGGTGTTTAACAGCTTTTGAACAAATGTAAATTTGAGCAAACTGCGCAAGAAATTGTGGTTGAATTCGCGCTGTCTCCACGCCTCAATAAAGTCGCTTGCTTCGTGTCTCGTAAGGCCGAATGCTATCAATGTAAGTACCGAACTAATCAGCATGGCAGTGAGATTGGCCGTGGCAAGCAAACTGCTGCCCAACACAAGGTCGTCAACACCGGCGATAAAACTGTCTACCCCAATCACATATCCAATCGTCGTTAAGCCTGGGAACATCAACATGGCTACGAGCGGACTCACAGCAAATATTTCCATGAGTTTGCCCCGCAACAATACAATTGGAACGAGAATACCAACAATGAGTCCCAACACAAAATTGAGAATAGTAGCTTGTGAATAGAGATGTACCGCGTCTGGTATTCCGCCAAATGGAACGAACTTCGCCGTCACAAATGCTACAAAGATGATGACAATAGACGTCAAAATGAGTTTGAGCATTGTCTTCAGAAAGATGTAAATATCTCCTGTTGTCAATGAAAAACTCAATGTATTCATCATTGAGAGCACGGGTGAAAACAACATCGCCACAAGTAGAATCACCATGTCATCCATCATCATGCCGAGAACGGCTATGAACGACATCGAAATGATGCGAACCCAATACAGAACATTGGTTAAACGAGAAGAACGCGTGGAGATATAATCGAGCTCTTTGAATTGCTTATGCGGTATTTTCATCCATCGCAGCAACCTGTCTGAAAAGCTCAAATCCTCTTCTTTGTCTTCAAACTCAAACTCATCAAAGTATGAATCTGGGTCAGAAGTGCCCAGCATTCCACCCTCCATTGAAAGAGCAGCAGCTACAGATGCTGAGTGTGTTGTTGGCGCAGTCTTGTTGGATGCTGCTGTTTCTTTTTCTTCAAGGGCCTCTTGAGTCGACTCTGTCGCTTCACCGGAGTTTGGTTTCTGTTGCTCTTGTTGCTGATTTTTTGCGCTGGCTTCCATGTTGGAAACCCGTCTTTCAGCTGCAACGACCATGGCCGACATAAAGATCGATGTAGCTCCGATAACGCCAAGAGCATAGAGCGGAAAGACGTCGCTACCAGGAACTCCGGCTTGCAACGGAGCTAGAGCAACTACTGCAGTCGCCAAGCCGCGCGGCACCATGCCGATAACAACCAGTCGCTCAGCAATATTAAATGACTTGTCGATCTTGAAAAACAACGCCGAGCCCAGATAACGCGCGAGAAGACAAGCAGCTACAATCACTCCAATGTGCATAGCTATATCCCATGTAAGCGCACTGAAGTCAAACATCAAGCCCAGGAGATTCTTCTGGCGGTTGGGCAGATAAAAGGACATGATCCGCCCTGTCGGCGTGAATTGGCCCCGAAGCTGGACGGTGCCGATCATCCTCTGCATGAACTTTCGCATG
>JAUHYX010000191.1 GCA_030426285.1 bacterium | reverse complement strand
GATCCTGACACCAATACTGTTCAACAGCGCGGCGTTTTGCAGAATTGAGTTCCCAATCGTCAGTTCGAAATGCATCTGATATCTCGCGCACGATTCGCGCATTGTCGTACTCATCCATGGAAGTAAAAAACACGGGTGCATCGGTGGACTTTTGCAACTCCACCTCAACATCAAACAAGCGATGAGGAACACCGAGAACTACGCTATAACCAACCTGATTGCCAACACGACTTCCTGCAGTTACATCCGCGAGTTGTATCAAGGACTTGAGTCGCGACAGAAACTGCACATCGTACATATGTCCTGCCGTCACCACCTCAAATCCAGCTTCTTTGTATGGCGCAGCCAATCCGTCGAGAACATCTTTCCAAAACAAACACACCACAACAGTATTGAACGCCTGGCCTTCACGTTCAAGCAATTGCACGACATGTGAAGTATCGTAGGATGCTTTTACATGATGTGTGGAATGATCCGGGAAGTACAACAGAGTTGAACCCCATTCTTTTTTCACAGCCAACACTTCTTGCTTGGTGAGTGCAGGTTGAGCATAGTGAATTATCGGTCCCGTTGCAAAGAGCGCTTTTCTCGACACTGCTTTCCAACTTTGAAAACGATATGGCCCCCGAACAAAGCACGATGGAAATGCCGCTTCGCGATCCGTATCCCACACATAATTGTCGCGAAAGCCACCTCCGTGTTCAATCGTCGCCCTTATCACAAAAGACTCATGGAGACCGGCGAACTGTTTGAGAACAGACGCATGGCCATAAAAGTCATTCTGAACATGGGATTCTAGAGTTGTCAGTGGTCTGTCTTCCGACAACTCCTCGATATTGCTAAAGGGATAGTGAGTGGAGTGCATCATGATACTTCTGCAACACTACATAACATTTGCCTTGCCCGAGCAAAGTAAATGAGGTATTATTTGTGCTTTGTTTTGTCCTATAAGACTGCCTCGAGGGCATGGTTATGAGTAAATCGCTACTGCTTTTCATCTGTGCAACAATGTCATTGCAAGCGCAACCATTGTCGCACACATTGAATTGTCTACCACAAGACAACCAACATGCTTGCAATAACTATGCCCATTTTCTTGAGTCTACCGCTCAGGCTATCCCAGATACCTCGGCGCAGGTACAAACGGGTCTTGACGTGTTGCACTATGATATCTTCCTAGATTGGTCGAGCAATGACTTGCAACCACCGTTATTGGGTACTGTTACGGCTGAAATCCTGCTCACTGAAGCGAGAGATTCTGTGTTTCTCGATGCACATTCCATGGAGATCACGAGTATTGAAGTAGATGGTCAGATGGTGGCTATGGAACCTTTTGTGGCTTCTGGATCCGTTGGGATTGACGTCTCCGCGTATGCTGTTGGGGATACTATCATCACCAGCATACAATATGTTCACAATGAGATACCAGACTACGGCTTGCATTCGTACCGCGCTGGTACGTTTAGCGGACAGGACGAGTTGCCGGCCAACCAGCTGTATACATTGGGCGCACCTGACTATACGCGGTATTGGGTTCCATGCCATGATAATGCGTTTGACAAAGCAACAGTAACAATTAATACGCTGGTAAACGAAAAGTACACAGTCGCGGCTAATGGAACGCTAGACAGTACCACCTGGCTTCCGGGATCGGGCCGGACAGTATATCACTGGTCGATGCGCAATCCAGTGGCAACGTACTTATTGGCTGTGCACGCATCTGAATTCGATACTATACAAGACATGTATGTTCGGGACATCAACGACACAGTTCCGTTGCAACACTTTGTATGGGCCGTAGATTCTGCAAATGGTACAACACGATACGATGCCTATAGTGCGTTTTCGCGAGTACCAGAAATGATGTCAGTACTTTCAGAGCGGTTCGGAGACTATCCGTTTGAAAAATATGGCATGGCCGTGGTGCAACCATTTTTCTACTATGCAATGGAAAATCAAACGATGGTAACGGTCAACCGCACTTCTATGTCCAAAGGCAACCCGGACGAGGAAATGTTCATGCACGAGCTATTTCACCAATGGATGGGTGACTATGTGACGCCAGCTACATGGAACGATATTTGGATTAACGAAGGAGCGGCAACATGGTCTGAAGCGTTGTGGAACGAGCATTTACATGGCCCTGATGGCTACAGGATCTACATCAGCGATATTCACAACGACTACCTGTTCTCCGACCCAAATGGTAGGAGTCAACCACCACTCTACAGAAATATTCCCCGTCCGGTAACTTCACAATCAGAGATTGGCTATTTGTACAACTACCCGCTCACGTATCAGAAGGGAGCACTTGTGTGGCATATGCTGAGACGAGTGCTGGGTGATGAAGCCTTTTATGGCACTATGCAAACTATGATTGCCGAGTACGCGGATGGGGCTATAGAAACACATGAAGTAGCTGAAGTGTTTGCAAGGGAACATCCGGAAGCTGACATAGACATGACTACATTCTTTGATCAATGGGTTTATGGGGCATCGTACCCGGACATTGAGGTTTGTGTGTGGCCGTTGATATCGGCTCAACCCAATGCAACTGCAGAGTTTATCGTGGAGGTCAAACAGAACAGCGACTCGCTCTTCACTCTGCCGCTAGATTTTGAGCGTATTGACGAGAGCGGGGACACGTTGAGGTCGAGACTTGTGATTCCTGCTTCAAAGACCTATAACACATTGCACGTAATGCCAATGGAGATATACGACTCAGAGCGCACTACGCTCAACCGCTATTTCTCATTCATTGGTGAGCACACGTTAGAATTCAAAGTTGTGGACGTGACCGAACAAGTTCAGTTTCATCAGGCAGGTCTACTCAAGCTGCAAACGAACGGTGAACATACAGTGACAGTACCAGCTCTGGAACTAGTAGCAGGTGAATATGCTATAGAGATGTACTCATTGAACGGAGAGCTACTACAAAGCACGCGTCAAACAATACCATCTCAACAACCTTGGACTCTTCAGGTAGACGTCGCACAACGACTTGTTATGTGCAACATTGCAAACTCAGAAGGACGAATAGTTCAGTCGATACTCGTACAAAAGTAAGCGCAATTACTACACGCTAGCTTCGGCTTCAATTTCTTCTTGAATAGCATGAACATAACCTGAAATGGTGCCTACATCCGTGCCGAGGGTAGCACAAACGTCTTTGCCAATTTCATCCCATTCTACATACTGGGGGCGTCCGGCTATTTGGCAGAACACATACTCGCTAGCCTTCACCATTGCAGCAAGGATCTTTTCTTTTGTTTCATCGCCTGAAGCAAAGTATTCAGCATCAAACATGTGGTGATTCAAGATGACATTGCGCAGTTCATCTTCCAATTCCCAGAACTCTGCAACAACATAACCCACAAGCATGTGAGTTGTATTGAACTCGGCCAATTCAGTTTCAGTGATGTTTTTTCGGTCTTTGACAGCCTCTTGGTACACCTGTCCGTAATTCTGAAACACCTGTGTAAGCAACAATTGACCACAGTTGGTGAACAGCGCAGCCATATATGCTTCTTCTGGTGCGCATTTCTTCACTCTGCGCGACAAACGATTGCTAATCATAGCCAAGCGGTTCGTGTAGTCCCAAAGATCCAACAAGTCTTGTGAAGGCCTCGATCCCAACATGCTCTTCAAGAACAAATTCATGACAACAGAGTTGATATTGCGCAATCCGAGTTGCATCACAGCTTGTTGTATAGATTCAACCCGCCTTCTGAGTCCAAAAAACGGTGAATTCACCATTTTGATGACTTCCGCAGACGTTCGCACGTCGTCAGAAATAAACTCTGCAATGCGCTGCATATTCGGTTCTTCTAGCTTTTGCTCTTCACGTATCTTGCGCACTACTTCGTTTTGTGGTGGTATGTTAACTCCCTGAAGAATCGTTTTAGTGCGGGCGATATCGGCATCTAGACTCATGGACAGTGTTCTCTCAAGAATTGTCAAGTGGTTTGTTGCAAACCGCAATTTACTGACTTTTGGTCGATGCTCAAAAAATTGCCTACTCACGAACCCAATTCATGCTACGGTACTTGCGTGGCACGGAATCGATTGTTCCTGGAAATAATTCGGTCTAAAGCATTTACGATACCGTCTCTCGAAAGATCGAATCTCGAGTAACCAAGGGTTCCTCCCTTATTGCGAACACGTACTCTGTCGTGCGCATTGATAACTCCATCTTGAGTGGCATCTCCAGCCACCATGGCAAACACATCGCCAACCTCTATTTGTGCATTTTGATAGTCAACATACGCTCTGTTGTTGCTTGTTGAGAAATCCCACGTGATTGCGCAACTATCGATCGATACTGGACCATTGGTGGCGATTGACAAGTGGTTGATATGATGAACAACCACATACTGGATTCTGTTATTATTCATGGATCTAAGTGCAACAACTCCACCCTCTGAGCTCCGAACAGTTCCGTTGGTGTCTAGGACTCCAACGGCAAAATCTAGTGTAGAGTCCGAGCGCACATCGGATCGTGTTTCTAGCAACACCCAGTCGACAGCCCACAATGGGATTTCATCCAATTGGGCAGAATCTGCGACATAATAGGGCTCATTTACATATGGATTCAACTCGGGTAAAACATTGTATGCCGATAGCGCATTAGACATTGTGGATTGCTGTACGGGGCCCTGCAAAAACGCTGTCACATGCAGTTCCAATGGCATCACTTCAACAAACATATCTTTTGTCGTGACACATCCGTTTTCTGCTTCGAGAGAGATGGAATACATCTGCGAGTTCGTCAAGTGAACCGTTGGCGTGCTTGAAGTTGTGGAAGACAAACCGAAGGATGGAGACCACGTGAAAGTCCCTTCCCCGGACACCTCCAACAATTCTGGAATACCGGCACAAACTCGTACTGTATCTGCTGCTGTGAGCTCTGGCAGCACTTGATACACAACTGTCGCTGAAGAAGTACCGTTGCAACCCAAAGACCCGACTTGAACTGAGTAAGTACCAGTCGTTTGTACTGAAATCGAATGAGTTGTGGCACCGTTTGACCACACAACGGTCTCGTATTCTTCTGAAACAGATAGAATGACTTGATCATTCACACATGGAAGGGAGTTGCTAACATTCACCATTGGTTGCAATGTGTCTGCAACTGTTATATCAACTTCGTCCGTTACCGCCACACAACCGTTGGTGTTCTCCACGAAGGCAAAGTACGTGCCAGCTTGATGAACCGTGATGTTATGTGTAGTAGCACCATTTGACCATTCAAAGGTTGACCAAGAACCTGAGACAGACAGTGTTACAGAGTCGCCAAGGCACATATCAGTGCTTCCAACAATCTCGACCTGAGGAATTGCAATGTCATACACTTGCACCGTCAATGAGTCCGAGTCAGTACAACCTGATGCATTGAAAACTGTCACCGAGTACGTCCCAGCGTCTGTTACAGTTATGCTTTGCGTTGTCGCGCCATTTGACCACAAGTATGCACTTGCTGTCGTGGCAGTCAATGTCACGCTCTCACCTGAGCAAAATGCAGTTGGGCCGTCAGCTACGATGCTTGCAATTGGGTTATCGTGAACAACAACCGCAATGCTGGAAGTTGTCTCGCAGCCGCTCACTGTGCTGCCAGTGACAGTGTATGTTCCCGTCTCAGTCACCACAATGCTAGCCGAGGTTTCGCCGGTTGACCACAGATAGCTGCTCGCTGTGCCCGCAGCCGTCAATGTAATACTTTCACCTGCACATACTTCTTCTGCCGATGCTGATATTGCGAGTGTTGGTGTAGCAAAAACTTCTATCGTTTCTGATGTGCTTGCCTCACAGCCATGCTCATTCGTGATGGTCACGGTGTACGTACCTGCATCACTCACTGTTATGCTTTGCGTTGTCGCGCCGTTTGACCACAGATACGCACTTGCAGTTGTGCTCGTCAATGTCACGTTCCCACCTGCACAAAACGATATTGGACCGTCAGCTACGATGCTCGCTATTGGGTTATCGTGAACAACAACCGCAATGCTGGAAGTTGTCTCGCAGCCGCTCACTGTACTGCCAGTGACAGTGTATGTTCCCGTCTCAGTCACCACAACGCTCGCCGTGGTTTCACCGGTTGACCACAGATAACTACTCGCTGTGCCTGCAGCCGTCAGCGTAATGCTTTCACCTGCACATACTTCTTCTGCCGATGCTGATATCGCAAGGGTTGGTTCGTCAAACACTGTCACAACGAGTGATGTACTTGCCTCACAACCATGTTCATTCGTAATAGTAACAGAATACGTGCCTGCATCACTCACCGCTATGCTTTGCGTGGTCGCGCCGTTTGACCACAGATATGCACTTGCTGTTGTGGCAGTCAATGTCACGCTCTCACCTGCGCAGAATGCAGTTGGGCCGTCAGCTACGATGCTTGCAATTGGGTTATCGTGAACAACAACCGCAATACTGGAGGTTGTCTCGCAGCCATTGACTGTGCTGCCAGTGACAGTGTATGTCCCTGCCTGCGAGACCACAATGTTTGCTGTAGTTTCGCCGGTCGACCACAGATAACTGCTCGCTGTGCTCGCAGCCGTCAGCGTAATACTTTCACCTGCACATACTTCATTTGCTGATGCTGAAAGCACAAGGGTTGGTTCGTCAAATACCGTCACAGCAAGTGATGTACTGGCCTCACAACCATGTTCATTGGTGATGGTGACAGAGTACGTACCGGCATCACTCACTGCAATGCTCTGCGTGGTCGCGCCGTTTGACCACAAGTATGCACTTGCTGTCGTGCTCGTCAATGTCACGCTCTCACCTGCGCAGAATGCAGTTGGGCCGTCAGCTACGATGCTCGCTATTGGGTTATCGTGAACAACAACCGCGATGCTAGAAGTTGTCTCGCAGCCGCTAATAGTGC
>JAUHYX010000190.1 GCA_030426285.1 bacterium | reverse complement strand
TTCGGAGTTCTATGTCATGCCAGAGGGTGACTTCTCAGAGCTGAGTCCTGATGAGTTTGCCGTCATGGTATCCCATTACACGGTTGACCAGTTCTATCTGCCCAACGATGAGCGCAATGAAGACTATGTACTCACGACGCTTGAGTGGTGGGGGTTCTTAGGCTACATAACGGCTTTGTCAGATGCAGACGTTTTAACGCCAATTCAGTACGAACGGATCAAAGTGCGGACGCCGCTTGCACATGTTGACGTCTCACAGTACTGGCTTCCGAGATCCGCGGCTAAGGTATCTTGATTGGAAGTGTTCGGTGTTTCCGTGTAGATGATTCGTAAAAACAACAAAGCCCCCTAAAATTGGGGGCTTCATTTTCATTGCAAGTTTTATGTCAATCAAACACGGCAATGAGCAGGAAATTTACACGAAAAACACATGACGGTCAAATGCTCCATGTACCCGCGGGGATGATTGGTGCCAAGAAAAATTGTGTTTCAATCTAAATCAATGGCTAAGGAGTGTGTAGCGATACTCTTGGGAGAAAACTCTGCTAAGCACTAGTTCTACAGAACCGAAAAGGAGAATTATGTACGTTTTGTACACCTTGGCACGGAGGTCTGTGCCTTCTTTGCGATGCGAAAAACAATTCTAAACACATATTGAATGAGATCCTACATGAATATTAAAGACATTCAGAATCACAATCTTGATAATCTTTTGGCCAAGCTCGAAGTTATGCCTTCAATACAAGATAATCCTGAACTTTGCGCTGTGGTGCAGGGGTACATAGGCGCGCTTTGGCTGCTGGATTCTATTCCCCGCGACAGTGGCACGATCATGAGAATTGTTCGTACAGTTAATCGCTGTGCGTACTTTAGTTCGGGCATCGAGTCCTACATCATCCCAGACGACACACCATGTGAAATTAGCCGTCAAGATCTCGCAAAACTGAGTGTTGAATTCACCATGGAGTTTAATGATCAGGCAGACAATGACGAGGTGTTTAGTCCATTGGATTTGTTTTCATTCTTCGGACACGTGACTGCCCTCAATCGCATGGGGGTACTGCACTCAGATATTTCTAACAATGCGGTTGCGTACATTGCTTCTTACATTGGTGATCGGCTAGAAAAAGCAGGACCTTATGATAGCCTAATAAACTTAGTGGATTACATCCATCCAGTGTTGCTCAAAACGAATCTAAAGGTTGAACTCTGATTGCAACTGAGCATCATTCTCTACGTTGCCCATACCAGTGAAGTGGAGCTACCTGGCAACCGCTGGCCGCTTCTTTTACTGTACAAATAAGGATGTTTAATATGAATACGAATTTTGGTATTGGCGGTGACGATCTTGCCCTTGTGATGAAGAATATGCTCAGCGAGATGAGAGACTTAACTGGCGAGGTGCGATACTCTGAATTTGTACATGCGTATGCGTTTGGGCTCATACATGGCGAGCCTTACGAGGTGTTTAGTAAGGCGTATGCCGAAGTAACAGAATATGTAGACAAGCACATGACATTAGCAACTGAAGAGTCCGAGGTGTACCTCACACCTAAGCCCCGACCTAAGATTGAAACGGACGAGTACCGCGTGTTGAGAATGGAATACACAGTTGAGCAGTTCCATATGCCTGTACACGAACGTAACGAAGATTGGATGTTGACAGACCTGGGTTGGTGGCGTTTTTTGGGGTATTTAACTGCTTTGTTGGATGTAGGAATTCTCGCACCAACACGGTTCGAAGCCATCAAAATGAGAACCCCACTAGCAGATGTCAACATCAATGAGTTGGGACTGCCACGGATAGACATGAATTCTGTTAGGAAGTCAACATGCTAGTTGACTTCAATGAGCTGAACAATCGTTAGAAATTAAAACGCGAATAAACAAGGAAGAGAGAATGAGAACAGACAACGAACTACTGTTTAAGATTATTGATGCCATAGTTAAGACAGAACCAGAGATGAGAACCACAAGCTCGGGAAATTTTATTTGTGGGGTGGTCGACGCGCTTGAATTCTTGAATCTCATTAAAAGCTCAAAAACGATTCCATACCGAGGGAAGGAGGGGCGGAGTAACAATACTTTCACGTTGGTAGGTGTAGAGAATCCAGAAGGTATTTCGCTAACTGAAGCGCTTTTTTCGACATTCACATTTGATGATGTTGTGTTTGCTTTGGAGTTTCCACATGATCTAGATGAGATTGAAACTCACAAGGGACGCGTCTTGGCACTCGTTGACAACACCTTGTCCTCGTTTGAAGATGATACCGAAGAAGAGATGCTACCAGGAGACTGGGAAGCATATTCAGGCGCACTGTTTTGCTTCCACGAGTTGGGACTGTTGCCAAATTTGCACTTTCAGGAAATCATGAACCACATACATCAACAACATGGAATAAAACAAGCGAAGATTGCGCCATTTGTTGCACGAGAGTTTGGCCTCAGCCCAAGCTTGATATCTGATCACTCGTGATTGCTAGTTTATACAACAAGAAAAGCCCGAATCTCATGTGTGAGAGACTCGGGCTTGAATTGTCATACGGTGCAGTTGCGTCTCCTACTTCCAGTTCTTCACCAAGGTAGTGAGGGTGCGTACGGCAACACCTGTGCCGCCTTTTGGGGTATACGCGCTTTCAGTTGGAACCATGCCTGTGCCGGCGATGTCCATGTGAATCCATGGGTAATCGCCAACGAATTTGCTGAGGAAGATTCCGGCTGTGATGGCACCGGCCCATCGTGCACCACTGTTTTTAATGTGTGCTACCGAGCTCTTCAGAATGTCTTCGTATTCAGGAAGAAGTGGCAATTCACAAACGACTTCTTCGGTGATTTCAGAAGCGGCTTTGAGTTTTTGCATGAATTCTGGGTTGTTGCCCATCACACCTGTGGCGTGGAATCCAAGCGCAACGACACATGCTCCGGTAAGAGTTGCCAAGTCAATCACACCAGCTGGCTTGTACTTGTCAGCGTAAATCAAAGCGTCGGCGAGAATCAAGCGACCCTCGGCGTCTGTGTTGTCTACTTCAACCGTAACACCATTAGAATACGTGATGACATCTCCTGGCGTGGTTGCGCCGCCTCCTGGCATGTTGTCTGTTGAAGGAACCAAGCCAACGACGTTTTTCTTGAGACCAGCAGCCGCAATACTTGTCATGGCACCCACAACAGATGCAGATCCGTGCATGTCCATCTTCATGTCTGCCATGCCCGCTGATGGCTTAATCGAAATACCACCTGAGTCAAATGTCACGCCCTTGCCAACCAATACAACTGGCTTCTCGTCCTTTGGACCATTCATGTATTCCATGACGATGAATGTAGGTGGACGGTGACTGCCGGCATTGACTGCCAACAGACCATTCATGCCCATGGATTCAATTTTCTTTTTGTTGAACACAGTTGTCTTGAAGCCGTGCTCTTTACCGAGCTTTTGTGCTGTTTTGGCCAGTGTTTCAGCATAAATGTCATTGCCCGGAGCATTGGCCAAATCGCGAGCTGCATTGACCCCTGAAATCATTGCGAGGGCGAGGGAAGAGCCAGACTTTACGGCCTTTGTGTCGGCTTTGTCCTGCACAAATATCGTCAATGAGCCTACATGCTTGCCAGCTGCGTCTTTCGGCAAGTATTTATCGTACTTGTACGTAGCCAAGCCAACTGCTTCTGTGATTGCTTGCGCTACAGTTTCGGCGTCGAGTGACAAGCCTTCGGGCATAACAACAACAATTTTTGCGTTGTCTTTTGAGACTGCTTCTTTTGTGGCCGTACCGGCTGCTCTTCGCACAGTTTCAGCCGTAACCGCATCTGCTTCTCCGAGACCTGCAACAACTGCCTTTGTTACTGCAGCGTCAGTTGGATACCAAGAGCATGTAGTTGACTTCTTTCCGGAAAAGTCAGCACCAGATGCCGTGTGTTGCGCTCCGGCAACAACAGCGTCAATCGATGCCAAGTCAGCGTCTTGTGTGGTAAAAAACAGGATTGCGTCGCCTTTTAGTTTGGCGGCAGATGACGTTACGGTAACTTTCATACTGTGTCCAAATTGTATATGTAAATGTGAATGTTCTCGTGGAAGCACCGCGTTTGTGACTCAGTGCATATCAATGTGTAAACGCCCAAAAGGCTACAATAGTGTGTACATAGGTTGGAGTGGTGTTGCCGAAGTGATGTTCTCTTGTGCAACTGTTATTCATGTTTGCGAATTGTGTTATTTTTGTGACAACAGTCAACCACAGAACCCAAGAGTGCATACATGGCAGCGTTTAGCATAGAGAGAATCCAAACAGAAATTCAAGAATCAATTTCGGTGAAACAGCGAGTGCTCGCAGATTGTGCAGCAGCGATTCAAACCTGCGGCGAGTTGATTGCTCGCGCGGTGCAATCTGGTGGCAAGGTTATGTTCTGTGGCAATGGTGGCAGTGCAGCCGACTCTCAGCACTTGGCTTGTGAGTTGGTGGTAAGATTGCGCAGTGAGGTGAACCGCGGCGCAATTGCTTCGATGGCGCTAACAACAGATCCGAGTATTATGACTGGTGGTGGCAACGATATTGGATTTGACAATGTGTTTGCGCGGCAAGTAGAAGCGTTTGCTAAGCCGGAAGATGTACTGATTGGTATTTCTACGAGTGGCAATTCTGAAAATGTTATACGCGCTTGCACGCAGGCTAAAAAGCAAGGTGCTACGGTTATCGGCTTGTTGGGGAAAGATGGAGGACGTCAGCTCGAGGGATGCGATGCATCTGTAGTTGTGCCTTCAACAGTCACGGCCAGAATTCAGGAAAGCCACATCCTTATTGGCCACATTTGGTGTTATATGGTGGAAGAGGCCTTGTTTCCTCAAGAGGTGAGCGCGGCAACGCAATAGGTGCTGCTACAGGTTGCGGATTGCCAGTTCTTTGATCTGTTTGTCTTCACGCGCATGCTGAAACAACAGCTCAATTGCGTGTTTGTCTAGCACCATGCCTGAGGGCACCAACTTTAGTCCAGACGAAGTAACGATGTCACGTGCGATAATCATACCAGGGGTTGCTTGCGGTAGACTAATAGTCGAAACGCGTTTTTTTAGCTCCGGTACAGTGTTCCACAAATAGTCTTCTACCAATGTTGCAGTGCGTTTGTGGTATAGTTTGCCTATTTGTTTTTTTAACTCGCGAATGTTGTCGAGGATATTTTCGCTTTTGTGCTGTCCAAACACCCAATCATGTGTTGCGCGTAAAATTCTGGCTGCCGGTGTGATATTTGGCTCAGTGGTTCGCTGCGGAAATCCCGTACCGTTTACATGCTCACCTACTTGAACCAATGTGGTTGAGAACGGCGACATAAACTTATTGGCGTCAAGCAACTTAATGGTTCCCTGCAGGAAGGCACTGTACAGGTTTGTAGTGGTTGTATCCCAGCTCAGTGGCGTGGGAGGTTGGTAAGCCGAACTCAGCATGCCAACATGCAACACCTGTGCTATTTGAACGAGTGAATCGATCATGCGCGTCTTAAATCCGCCATGGCGACTGCACACCCAAGACACCATATCTCGCAGTTGTTCATTCTGTTTTCCATGTCCGGGAAATCGCGCTTCCAAAGCACTGTCAAAGAGTGAAACAGACTCGCGCAAAAACAGCGTTGTATATGAGTCCGCAATTTCTTCTTTGTTCGACTCTGCTTTTTCTCGCAGTTCGGCTAGGCGTGCATGAAGTCGTATAGAGTGCAGTGCGAGGCGAATGCGCGACAAGAACTCATCCGGGAGAAATGGGTAGTGGATAAAGTCGTCGAGCCCGGCCTCAAGCCCATCCACAGAATGCTTGTGATCCGGTTCATTGAGCAGCAACATATAGTATGAAGGCAGCCCGGTTCTGTGTTCGGCAATCTGCTCACACAGCTGCACGCCATTGCACTCGAACTGTCTATAGTCTGCAATCACGAGCAAATGCGCGTTGTTGGCCGAAACACGCAAGCACTCTTGAATGCTCCCCGCCGCGTCCACCGATAGTTTTGGGTACAAGCGTTCGAACATTTTGCGAGTTTTCGACGCAATCGTGGGATTGCCGGTTGCAATGAGAATATGTGTGTCTATGTCTGACATTGGCAATCAAACTAAGCAATTATCGTTATCATTAACAACAATCCGTCTGTCATACCAACATCTGTCGAACACCATGATCCTGTATATTACTCGTCGCATCCATTTTAGTGCTGCACACAGGCTGTTTAATCCGACATTCACATTTGAGAAAAACGAAGAGATTTTTGACAAGTGCAATACTGTGCACGGACACAATTACACCGTTGATGTCACTGTAAAAGGCACGCCAGATCCCGAAACAGGATATGTTTTGGACCTCAAAATTTTGAAGCGCATACTCGAGGAGCACATTGTAGATCATGTTGACCACAAGCACCTCAATGAAGTGGCCTTGTTGGACGGTCTCATCCCTACGGCAGAAAATATAGCCGTCGTGTTTTGGAACATCATTGAAAAGCATTTGCCAGTTGGTGAACTGTACAGTGTTAAAGTGTTTGAATCTGACAATAACTGGGCTGAATACTTGGGAGAACAAGCGTAATGGAGAGCAGTCTTTTGTTCGATGCAAATGACAATCGCGAGCTAGCAGAGTCTGAGTTGGTGGAGATGCAGGAGCAGGTTGAAGCAAAAATGGAAGATATTTTCAATATCCTACGCATCGACCGCAACGATCCAAATGCCACGGAAACTCCGCGTAGAATTGCCAAAATGTGGGTGCGCGAGCTGTTTAAGGGACGGTATGAAGCACCACCGCGATGTACTGCTTTTCCGAACCGGAAGGAAGTAGACGAGCTAGTGATTTCCAAGGGCAATACAGTGATGAGTGTGTGCTCACACCACTTTCAAACAATCTCTGGCGTGTGCTCTGTGGGCTACATCCCCGGCGAATACTGTTTGGG
>JAUHYX010000355.1 GCA_030426285.1 bacterium | reverse complement strand
GCGCTTCATGCCTCGCGCTTTCTTCATTTGGGTTTCGGCATACTTGGCGAACGAGTAGTAGCAACGTTTAGAAAGGAATAATTCCAATGTGAGGTACGAAAAAAGTTCGTTGCGATAGAGAATACAATCGTCAGGTGTTGCCAACATTTCTAGGCAAGTTGGGTTGGCTTTGAGGCACAACTCAATAAATCGTCCCAACTCATAGTAAACTGTGTCATTGCTATCGTCGCTTATCTGGGGAATATACTCTGTAGCGTAGAACTTGTCTAACGGCAGCAAGAAGACTCCCTTTATATCGGTGTCAGAAGATGGCAATTCTAGGCCGTAGGCTTTGCTTCCACTAACACATTCGAATATGATGCAATTTGAAGATCTGAGTGTTTCGATCGTCACATCAGCACCTTTTTGAGAAAGGACTCAAATTCTTGTTTGTTTGGGCTGACTGCTGGGATTTTCGAACCTACGTCTGCATTGTATTGAACAACTTCTCGTACATACTGAACCAGCGAGCTGGGGACGAATCTGGCTCCCGCCTCTTTTGTTCCAGCTTTTTCATCAATCAACATATCAAACTGTCGCGCAAATTCTTCTGGTACTATTGCGTAGAGCTCTCGGAAGTCTACTGGCGGTATCACCCCTTTTTGGGCAATCCATTGTGCGCTTATGGCCGCCCTAGCAGCATAAAAAAACGACTTCAATTGCACCTTGTTTTGATGCAGGCTGTCGTGAAACTTCTTGTACATTCCCTGGTAGTGATGAAAACCAGCGAGTGGACTAAAGTTGCTTTGCGCTAATGTGCGCATATCCTCAATGGTTGTTCCATCAGACAGATACATGATTGGAGAAAAGAGCCAAACAAGGAGTGAACCGTTGGACTTAGCCAACAAGCTCGTTGCCTTCTTAACATCCCAACCAGCACCGTCAATATCGGAATCTGCAAAATACTCAATTGTGTCTTGATCCGGCCAAATCCTCAGGTATTCTTCGATATTGCGCTTGTACACAAATCGTATGTCATAGTCAGAATCAGGGGACTCGAATCCCCATGCTCTACTACCAGATTCAACAGCAAACAGGATAGATACTTGCTGCTCTTCTTCAACTCGGCGAAGCTGTTGTACTACCAATTCTCGCACAAATCATTTCCTTGTTACGTTAACACACTACCTGAACAACTCAGCCTACTCTACCAGAAACTTGAAGTATTTTGGTGTCCCTCTACCCTCCATCTCAACTATTCCCCAATACATTCCCCTCGTTAGTCTTGAGACATCAATAGTAACCATGTCAGCAACTTGTTGAAATGATGCACCAACGCTTTGACCAAGCAGATTGGAAACAACAATGCGATTCACATTGCTATGCTCATTGAGAGTTATGAGTCCATTGGAGACCACAACACTCTCAGTACCGTTTTGGGGCCCTCGAAAAGCATCTTGCGGAACTGAGACTATACTCCCATCGAGAGT
>JAUHYX010000354.1 GCA_030426285.1 bacterium | reverse complement strand
AGTTTGCAGTCTAGTGGCTCTCGTTTTGACCGGTATATGCGTGGGGAGGATGTAGAAATCAGTGACGCTGAGCATCGCGGATTTAACTTGTTCATGGGCAAAGCGGCTTGTGCCACATGCCACTTCCCGCCAACATTCGCAGGATTGCGTCCACCATTCTACAACGAAACCGAAAGCGAGGTACTCGGTGTGACCGAGACTGATGACTTTGAGCATCCTGTGTTGGACGACGATCCTGGGCGTATTGCCGGTGCAATTCGAGAGGGTCACCCAATCTATCAATCATCGTTCAAAACAGTGACCGTCCGAAATATCGACGTTACTGGACCATATATGCACAATGGGGCATATAAAGATTTGGAAACGGTTATGGACTTCTACCGTCGCGGTGGCGGAGGTGGCCTTGGGCTAGATGTACCCAACCAAACACTTCCATTTGACTCACTGGACATCACAGACAGAGATGTGACCGATATAATCGCGTTTATGCGGACACTGACAGATTCTGCTGCTCTAGAAGTCGAATACTAAATCTCCGTAGCACATTTTACGTGTTTTGTGGTAGTTGACTTATCGGTTTGGATTGCGTATTTAGGGAGAATCCATACAAGGTGAATCCCTCAAATGTTTAGACGTGACTCCTCTACATTTTTGGTCTTCGTTCTAGCTGCCCTCATCTGCGCAGCTCCATCCGTTTTCGCCGAAGACCCTGACATGCGTGATTTGTTCGACCTATCGCTTGCCGATTTGTCTAGTGTTCGCGTTGATGTTGCAACGCGTACTCCTTCTCTCTTGAAAGAAGCACCGTCGACGATCACTGTGTTTACATCTGCAGACATTGAAGCATTTGCGGTCAACAGTGTTGAAGAACTCATGCAGTATGTGCCTGGCTTTTCAGCAACACGAGATTATGAACGTGGTCGCAATCTCTCCGTGTCTGCGCGTGGCAAAAAGGGTGTGCATGCCTCACATGATATCCTTGTTTTGCTCGATGGCATGAGAATGAACAACCCGTTTTATGGTGGTGCCTTACAGTTTACCAAGTGGATTCCCGTAGAAAATGTTGAGAGGGTGGAGGTTATCCGAGGCCCGGGAGCTGCATTGTACGGGTCAAATGCCTTTGTTGGTATTATCAACATCGTGACAAAAACTACGGGAAATCTGGCAAAAATTGAATTTGGTGAATTCAATTCAGCAAGCGCACGAGCAATGGTATCCAACTCAACTGAAGACGTTTCATATCAACTCTTTTTAGGTGGTATGAAAACAGATGGGCATCTGTATCCGCGTTTGGAAAATTCTACAAGTGAAGTTCGGGATCCATATCTTGGTTTCGATATATATGGGAAGTTTGAAATCGGAAGTGTTGAACTCGCGCTGTATAATAGCACTCGTCAAGAATCTGAATTTTATTTGTACAGATTTCAACCAGAAGAGACCAATCGACTCGACATTTCTGTGAACATGCTCAATTTGACGTACT
>JAUHYX010000189.1 GCA_030426285.1 bacterium | reverse complement strand
AACAAACTCACGAACCTTCAATACTCCAACCAGCTTCAACAATATCCCAAGAATCACAAAGCGAATGCGAGTGTCTCGGCAAACCCAGTTGAACTGTTGTTGCAATCGGAATACGAGAAAAATCCAGATCATATCGAAAAGGGTTTGATGTACACATATCTGTTGCTGAAAGAAGACAAGGCTGAAGAAGCAGATATAGTGTTGCAACAACTTCTTGAAAAGCATCCGAACAATTCCGCACTCATTGCTGCTCAAATGGAAGCAAATGCCCGTTCGCGCCAAAGCGATGAAAACTCAACGCTTTTGGAACAATTGAACGACGTTGACCCAGATTTGCCCGCAGTTCTTATGCACAATATCGAACTAGCACTTGAGAGCGAAGACATCGATGAAGTAGAGCGTTTGTATGAACGCTACAAGTCGTTGTTCCCGCAGTCCAGCGACCTAGCCTCTATCAAACTGACACTCCTCGTGCAGAGAAAGGACAACGAAGGCCTGCTGCAGTATATCAAAGACAAGTACAACGAAAACCCGCGCAATACATTCTGGGCAGGTATCTATGCCAATGTGATTTTCCAAGAAACACGCAAGCCTGGAAAGGTTATTGATGTATATGAAGACCTGGTAGACGACAACTACTTGGCGGATCCGCTTGAGGAACTTGCCGATTTGTACCTTAACAATGACAACTTCTCTGACTGGAAAGAGACCATGTTCCGCCTTATGGAGCACTACCCATCAGAATCATACTATCTCGATGAAATGGCAGATGTGTATGCGAGCATGCGCGATTTTGACGAAGCTGAGAAGTACTACAAGGCCGCTCTTGAAATTTGCCCTGGCTGCACAGGATTTCTCTCAGATATGGGAGATATGTACGAGCAGAACGGCAAAGACGATCAGGCGTTGGCAATGTATCGCGAAGCACTTGATCGCGTTCCAACGATGTACAATTTGCGTGACAAAATCAGAAAGTTAGAAGACAAAGAACCTGTGTTCGACGTGTTCGATGTTATTGATGTAGATAGTTTGGTACGTGCTGTATCCCGTACACAAGAAGATTATCCAGACGATGAAACAGTGCTATTGCTAGAGGATACTCGTCGCGTTGTGTATGCGGGAGGAACTTCAGAATATATAGTTGAGCGACTGTATCAAGTTCTCAACAAGGATGGCGTTGACAAACTCAAGGAGTACGCAGCCTACTACTACGGCTACCGCGAGAATTTGAACATCGAGCAGGCCAAAGTGTTCAAGGCAAATGGTCAAGAAATCGAGGCAGATCAATCCGGCAATGAAGTTGTGTTTACCGAGCTTGAAGTAGGAGATACATTCGCTACCGTGTGCGCTCGTATAGCCGCGGCCGTTTGGCAGGTCACTTCTGGGACGAAAGCTACTTCAACTCCGGAATTCCTACCGAGCATGTGCGCTACTCCATGTTTGTTCCTAAGGATTTCAAGTTTTCTTACAATCTCCACAACTCAGAACAAGAACCCGTGATCGAAGAGATGGGTGATCATCAAATGTATACGTGGGAGATGCGCGATCTCGAAGGGCTGAAATGGGAGTACGACATGCCTCGCTCATTAGGGGATGTAGGCATTGTGCTGTATATCTCTTCAGTTCCAGATTGGGAGTATTTAGTTGACTGGTATGCCGATCTAACAGCGTCCAAGCACCGCACTTCGCACGAAGTTCGCAAGGCAGTCAGTGAAATTGTGCCGAACACCGATGCGATGTCTCGCGAGGAAAAGATTCACGCAGTTTACAATTTTATCACTGAGAATATTCGTTATTCAAGCGTGTCTTTCCGACAGTCTGGGCTTATTCCACAAAAATCCAGAGATGTCCTAAAAACAAAGATTGGCGACTGTAAGGATGTGTCTACACTGTTTATAACCATGCTTCGCGAGCTTGGAATTGAGGCGTATTACGTACTCATCAACACCCGAGACAATGGCAAAAATCAAGGTACGCTTCCGAATATTGGCTTCAACCACTGTATTGCCGCTGTTGAAGGCGCAGACGGAGAAATGGAATACTACGACCTCACTGCTGAGCACTTTGTTCCAGGGTCGTTGCCGCCGTCAGACCTCGATGGCTTCTCACTGTTGATCAAGGATGGAAAAGGCGTGCCTTTTTACATGCCACGTGAGTTGTTTATCCCGTCAACAATTCAAAGAACGTCGAAAGTGGTTCTCAACGACGACAATTCAATTGAAGTACAGACTAACAATATTCGCACCGGTGTTCTCAGCGCTGGAATGATGTATCAATACGAAGAAATGGGAGAGCAAGACCGCCTGCGAGACATGACAGAAACGCTAGCGGGAACGTTCCCAAATGTGAAGGTCAATACATTCGATATCGGTACGCACAATAAATTGACTTCAGAACTGGATTACCGCTACGACTTTGAAGTTCCTGACTATTTGAGTGAAGTTGGTTCGATAATGATGATGAAAATGCCGTGGAGCGATCCATTTGATCCGGACAGAGCACTGTCGTACGACGAGCGCAAATTTGACTATCTCTATTGGCCGTATGCAGATACTCTTGTGGAAGAGATTCAAATCACATTGCCGGCTGGGTATGAGCCAATGGAGCTTTCGGAACCGAAGGTATATGACCACGAGGTTGCAAACTACTCCATGAGTGTGGAATTCCGCGATGGAGCGTTGTATGCCGTCAGAAAGGTGATTCACAAAAAGCAGGAAGTAACAACTCAAGAGTACGCAGCGTTCAAGGATTTCTACAACAAGTGTGTGAAAGCTGATGAACAACAAGTGCTGTTACAAAAAAAATAGGTACTTTCTGTATATGTGCTGAAACTACAAAGGGTGGATCATTTGATTCACCCTTTTTTGTTGTTGCTAGTGTTCGAAAAGGGAAGGAGAGATGACAAAAGAAGAGATAATAGACTTGTACAAACTCCAACCACACCCCGAAGGTGGCTGGTACCGAGAAGTGTATCGAGCTGAAGAGCAGGTTGAGAGAGAATCCACTCAAGTCGAACCCCGTCTTCGCTCTGCAGCAACAGCCATTTATTACTTGTTGGACTCAAAGACACAAGCGGCTTGGCACAGGTTGTCTTGCGACGAAATGTGGATACATGTTCATGGATCTGAGTTGCAGTTGCGTACAATAGTTGACGAAAAGGTACATTTGAACAATGTGTCACCTGCAATGCAAGGTGCGCACTCGTTTGTAGTACCAGGATCGACTTGGTTTCGAGCCATGTGTAGTCAACCAAATACATACGCACTTGTAATGTGCGTTGTAGCACCTGGTTTTGACTTTGAGGATTTTGAGATGATTTCTCCACAAGAATTGTCGTCCATGTTTCCAGAGCTTACAAATGAAATACATGAAGGTTTGACAGTACTACGGAAAAACAGTGAATAGAATCGATAGGTTGGTGGGTATTGTGCTCATGTTGCAATCCAAACGAGTTGTCCGCGCACAAGATATTGCTACTCGTTTTGATATTTCCCTACGAACGGTGTATCGCGATGTTCGAGCACTTGAAGAGGCAGGCTTGCCGCTAAGTGCTGAAGCTGGCAGCGGGTATAGTCTCGTTGAAGGCTATCATGTTCCTCCCGTTATGTTTACCCAAGATGAAGCAGCGGCACTGTACATAGGTGCCGAATTGGTGGCGCACTTGACCGATGAGTCATTAAGGAAAAATATTGAATCTGCTCTCATGAAAGTACGTTCTGTGTTACCCGAGGAACGCAAAGAGTATTTAGAAAAGATTCAGAGCACGACAGCAGTATTTGTTCGTCCGATGCCGGTTCGCGATGGCTTTGTCTCCGATGTTATCACGCAGTTGCAAGATGCACTTGCACGATCTGTGCTTATTGAAATTGAGTACTACTCAGGTTATGCAAATACCATAACACAACGAATAGTTGAACCGCATGGACTTGTGTTTTATGCGGACTATTGGCATATGATTGGTTACTGCAGATTGCGCAAAGACTTTCGAGATTTTCGCACAGATAGAATTAAGAGCGTCAAAGTGCACGATATGAAATTCACCTCGCGGGACTTTTCAGTAAAAGAGTTCTTTAAGAGCCGCCAGGAAGCTGAAAATGCCATCGAAGTTCGCGTACAAATGAAATATTACAGCGCTCAGCTTGTGCGAGAGCGCTTCTTCTTTGGCTTTATTGAAGAGCATGATGTCGAAGGAGCAAGGGAATTAGTGTTTCTGACTCCTCGCCTAGCAAGTTTGGCGAGGTGGCTGCTGAGTTTTGGCACAGATGTAACTGTTGTTGAACCGCCTGAGCTAGTTGATGAATTGCACAAGCAAGCTTCGTTGCTTAAAGAGTTTTACGCAGGAGGAACACAGTGATCGACCCCGGTTCATGGTACTCGCTATTGCCTGCACTAACGGCAATTGTACTTGCTTTGATTACAAAACGGATCGTGCCGAGTCTGGTCGGTGGTGTGTTTCTAGGGGCCTGGATGGCAATCCCCTTTAACGGAATGTCATGGCTTGTAGCTGCTGGTGATGTAGTAGACACGTATGTGTTGCGAGCAATTGTTCCGGAAGACGGTAGCACATCGTCCCTCACTATCATTGTCTTCTCACTACTCATTGGAGGGATGGTTGGAATAATCCGCAACAATGGCGGTACTGCGGGAATTGTGTCAAGGGTTTCGCGTTTTGCTACTTCTAGGACGACAGGTCAACAATCGACTTTCTTGTTGGGTCTTGCCATATTCTTTGATGACTATGCCAATTCTATGATTGTGGGCAACGCGATGCGTCCTGTGACAGATGCTTTGCGAATCTCTAGAGAAAAACTCGCATTTATTGTCGACGCTACAGCAGCTCCCGTGGCTAGTTTATTCCTAGTAACCACCTGGATTGGGTATGAAGTAGGGCTATTTGAAGATGCACTCTCAGATGCCGGCATGGCTGGAATCGGTTACGCAACATTCCTTCAAGCCATACCTTACAGCTTTTACCCGATTCTCATGATCGTTTTGGTAGGGCTCATTGTATCAACAAATCGCGATTTCGGCTTGATGTTGGCGGCAGAAAAACGAGCGGTCAACAATGACAGACAGAATGAGAAGCAACAAACGCAGCAAGAGTTAAAACAGGACTCGGCAGAACGAGAGGTGGCTCCGGCCATTCTCAACGCCCTCATCCCAATTGGCACCTTGCTCGTGGTAACACTAATTGGAATTGTTGTAACGGGTTCCGACGGCACAACGGTGGGTGAGATTCTCAATTCGGCCGATTCATTGCTTTCGTTACTGTGGGGCTCTGCGGCTTCAGCAGTAGCGGCTGTTGTTGTCACAAAGCTGCGTACGCAGCAGAACTTGGGCACAATCATCGACGATTTGATGCAAGGTATGCAGAGCATGTTGTTTGCAGTGGTCATTCTTGTGCTTGCATGGGCGCTTATGGGTGTAAACGAGCTGCTCGACACACAAGGATTCCTTGTTTCTCTCCTATACGGTGGCTCAATTACATGGTTGTTGCCCTCAATTGTCTTCATCCTCGCTTCTGTCACGGCCTTTTCTACGGGTACAAGCTGGGGAACTATGGGTGTGCTAGTGCCTCTCACAGTGAGTATTGGATTGTCCGTGACCGGAGGACCTGAAAGCACTGTGTTTTTGGCATGTTGCGCCAGCGTGCTTTCTGGGGCGGTACTTGGAGATCACTGTTCACCGATATCCGACACGACAATTTTGAGCTCTATTGCTACGCAGTGTGATCACATTGAACATGTGCGAACTCAATTGCCATATGCGGCCTTCGCAGGAGCTATTGCCCTAGTGTGTGGACTGCTCCCAGCCGGTTTTGGTCTGTCCGCCTGGATTGCATTACCTATTTCGGTTGGAGTACTGGTTGCGTTGTTTTTCGCATTGAGTTCTAAGGTTGAAGTATGAAGTCACATGTAGCCTGGACAATAGTGTTTTTGTTCCTGTTTTTTCTGGCATCTGTATACTGGTTGTTCGACTTCACGTCTCCAGGCTATCTCGGCGTGCCAGGTTGGATCATGTACTTTTTCCTGTTGCAAGTGCTCCTCGCAGCCTTGATATTCATTTTTTCTCAGGAACACTGGGAGGATAAAAAATGAATGCAGCCGAGTGGAGTTTGCTGTTTGTGGTGTTGTTTCTTGTTTTTACGCTTGTAGCGGGAATGTTGCAAAGAAAGCTGTCAGGCAATTCGCCAGATGATTTTTTTCTGGCTGGCAGGTCGCTGTCGCCTTTTGTGATGTTTTTTACTCTGATCGCTACAAATTTTAGCGCCTTTTTCTTCCTAGGATTTGCTCAAGAAGGGTACACAACTGGTTTTGCTTTTTATCCGATGATTGCATTCGGTACAGCATTTGTAGGTCTCACATTCTTCTTTGTTGGTGACCGAGTTCGATTGTTAGCCAAAGAGAAGGGCTACATCACACCTCCCGAGTTGTTTGCAGGAGAGTCAAGTAGTCGCACAGTACAATGGGTCGTATTCGGAGTGATGACAGTGTTCACTATTCCGTATATCGCAATTCAACCAATTGGTGCGGGGATTCTGTTGGAATCAATTTCCGGTGGAGCTATTTCTTCGGAAATTGGGGCTGCACTGTTGTCCACAGTCATTGTTGTTTATGTGTTTACAGGTGGAATGAGAAGCGTTGCGCTCACAGATGTGTTGCAAGGCTTCCTGATGTTCGTTCTCATCGGAGTGGCCTTCGGATACATCGCATATGCGCTGGGTGGATTTGAATCAGCTAACATCGCCGTATTCGAAGTAGCACCGGAAATGTTTGCCAAAGAAGGTGCCAACGGTAGTTACACACCACAGAAATGGTTTTCGTTGATGTTGCTGTGGTTTGTTGCTGTGCCCATGTTTCCACAGATGTTTATGCGCTTTTACACCGCAGGTTCTTCAAAGTCGCTCAAGGCTCCAGCACTGTTGTATCCGCTCGTTACTGGTATCATGTTTGTGTTTCCAATTATCATAGGCGTATGGGGACACATTGCTTTTCCGGAACTTGACCCACAAGCTGCCAAGAATATTCTCCCGCAGATGCTCACTGCCTACACTCCGGACTGGATGCAGGCAGCCGTGATGGTTGGTGCACTAGCAGCCTTTATGTCT
>JAUHYX010000353.1 GCA_030426285.1 bacterium | reverse complement strand
CAAAGGCTCATGAGTATCTTGGTCCACACCACAGATTGCTCTCTGGGAAGGCCGTCAGGTTCCTTTGTTCTATATCCCAGTCGATTTATCTGTATGCAGAAGTCTCGATAATGCCAGTCAGAAACACGGCCTATTCTATTCAGTCGATAAGCAAGCGCGGCAACAGAAACACCCCACCGCTTTTTCGCCTTCACATACTTCGAGGGAACTCGCTTGAAGTATTGGAATTGGCACTAAGCGCGCGTCAAGAAAGTGAGTATGAACGAACTCTTCACTAGCCCCAAGTTCCATCAATCTGATTGTTGCCTCACCAACCAGTTGGTCTTGAAACAATGAAATTTCTACGCGCACCACAGTATTCGGCAATGTGTCGAGAACTTCAATGTCAGTTGCAATGCCTTGCGTGAACATATTCGTAATCTCGTCGGTACTGCGAAATTCTAAGACGACTGAATTGCACGACGACGCAATTGTGTCGACGACAATTTCGGCCAGTAGTGGAGTTTGAACTGCCACAAAGAGCAGAATGTATACATATGCAATGCGCATCTAGCAATATACGAGATTGCCGGATTAACTATGATGTGATGACACCGTCGCAAGGGTGCGCTTAAACAAGCTTTCGTAGGCCAGAGCGCTTTTGGCGGAGGAATAGTCGCATTGCATGGCTCTGCGCACAATGGAATCCCAGAGAATTGTGTCTTCCCGCAAGCGCAATCCCCGCAGTATGCATCGGTGCAACTCATGACTTGATAGTTCTTGCATTACTACGCCATACCCTGATGAACCATCGTCTGCAATGTCTTCAATTGTGTCTCGCAATCCACCAGTAGGGTGTACAATGGGGATTGTGCCGTACTTGAGGCTGTACATTTGATTGAGTCCACACGGTTCAAATCTCGATGGCATGAGGTACAGGTCAGCAGCGGCTTCGATGAGATGCGCCAGTCGGTCATTGTAACCGATGTGTACATACACTCTCCCCGGCCATTGTTTTTCGAGATTGAGAAAATACCGTTCAAACTCAGGGTAACCACTGCCTTGAACTGCAATGTTCACATGTGTCGATTTCAACACGTCATGCAGCGTTTCCTGCATGATATCGATGCCTTTCTGATCTGTGAGGCGTGAAACCAATCCCAACAGAGGAGCATCTGGCGATTCCAATCCAACTTCGTCGGCAAACGAGTATTTTGTTTTGCGTTTGCCGGAAAGGTCTGTTGAGGAATAATGATGATGCAAAAACGGGTCGAACTCGGGATTCCACTGATTGTAATCCACGCCGTTCAGTATGCCAAACAGCTTGTGTTCTTGTTGCTGCAACACGCCTTCTAATCCATTGCCAAACTGCGGTGTTTTGATTTCACTCGCGTATGTTGGACTAACGGTTACCACGAGATCACCAAACTCAATTCCGGCTTTCATATAGTTTACATTGCCATAAAACTCGAATGGCGAGTACGGATGTTTGTCTGTTGGCTCAAGTCCAGCTAGCTCATAA
>JAUHYX010000352.1 GCA_030426285.1 bacterium | reverse complement strand
CCATAGATATTCGAAATGCCTGTCCGCTGTCTCCTAGCGACTCAACAAACACTTCGCTGGCGAGTCGACCTTCGTCCTGCGGAGCTATGTCTTCAAATACAGGAGTGCGATGCAGTGCGCTACTCTGCGCGTCCTCGCCCCATCGACGTTTGCGTTTGCGGCGCGAAGCCAGTTCATCGTAAATACCAATGAGGTCCTTTGCTGCAGTTTCAGCTCCAAAGACATCCTTTGCATATTGTGCTGCTGCAGTTCCAAGTTTGTGGCGCAGCTCATCGTCGCGGTACAGCAATTCGAGCGCTTCAGTGTACTCTTGCTCAGAGTGCACAACAAGTCCAGTTTCCCCGTGTTTCACGAGTCTTTTCACACCGCCATACGGAAACACGATTGGCGGAATGCCGCAGTACATCACCTCTTGCAGGTTCAGCTCGGCTGCGGCATAAGTATTCTCACACAGCGGGTATCCGTACACATCAAGTGTTGAAATCACTTGGCCAATATCACTCACGTACCCACGGATGTCAAAGTATTGATCAATGCCGTGTTCTCGGGCTTCGCGCCCTAGGGCTTCCGGTTCTCCACTACCGCAAACAATGAACTTCTTGTTATCAATCCGTGCATTTGCACTCATATACAAGAAACGCGGGTGCATTTTGTAGTAGTCTACAGTTCCTATGTAACCGACATTGAAACCGCTGTGTGGTTGCAACTGCACATGTTTTACACGGTCAAAATCAGCAGCATCATACACCATGGCTAATCTGCGGCTGCGCTCTAGATCGCTCCATCCAGCAAACAATGGCAATTCTTCATATGTCCACGGATTACAAGCGATATTCACATCTGCGAACGACGCGAGAGTTTTTGTAATGATTTGCGGAGCACCATCACCGGCGACATGATACCACACTAACAATCTACACGGTGGAATATCAGAAGTGAGAAAGTCAAACATTTCAGGCGTGTTCCACCAGTGAACCTGCACGATATCGGCTTCTTCGAGCAGGGCGTACAATTCATCTTTTTCAGGCTTACAATACACCTCGGATATGCCTGATTCCTTGGCAAGGCTAATTGCACCAGGAATGCAGGAATGAAGAGCAACAATACTGTGCTCATAGTTGCCTAAACGCGAGGAATATTTCGATGTAGCCATCATCGAACGCGCCGCGCCGCCGAGAGTCATTGCCTGAATTATGTGTACTATCTTCACTGCAACTCCTCCAAAAGTTCTCTTGCTGCTTTGTGCTCTGTTTTTGCCAGCATGGATGTGAGAATGTTGATCGCAATTTTTGTTTCCCCAGTACGCGCCAGAATCAGGGACTGACAATACTCAAGCCCGGGAGTGGTGCCGTGAATCTTAAAACAGTGTGTCAGAAGCTCCATTGCATTTTCTAAGTCGTTTGATTTCACATAGTTGCGCAATTGAACAAGCTCGATGTCGCGTTTGCCAAGAAGGGCGCGTGGACCGAGTTCGTACATTTCGTTGCAGTGGTGCAAGACCGC
>JAUHYX010000188.1 GCA_030426285.1 bacterium | reverse complement strand
TGCAAACGAGAGTAAACAATACTTTTGCTGTCATGGATGCAAAGAAGTGTATGCATTGCTGCACGAAAGTGGCTTGGGTTCGTTCTACAACGAAGGTGCTGTTGGTACGCGCAGAGCTGAGAAGCACGACTATGCGTGGATGAATGAACCATCGGTGCAGGGACAAATCACTGATTTTGCATCGGACAACCTAGTGAAACTGCGGTTTTCGTTGCCAGCCATTCACTGCGCATCATGCGTGTGGCTGCTTGAACAGTTGCCAACCCTTCAGAAGGGTATTCTCAGAAGTGAAGTCCGGTTCATGGACAAACAAGTGCACATTGAACTAGATCCGCGTACGACAAGTATTGGTGATGTAGCTGCGTTGCTGAATAACATTGGCTACAAACCAGAGCTCGTTCTTGAAGAGCAGCGCGAAGACAACTCAAAAAAAGCACTGTACTACAAACTCGGTCTTGCCGGCTTTGCTTTCGGCAACATCATGCTTTTTAGTTTCCCAGAGTATCTGGCTTCAGCTGACAGCTTGGATTCTGGCTTCACTGCCATGTTCGCCTGGCTAAACCTCGTGTTGGCCACCCCAGTAATGCTATATTCTGGTTCCGAGTTTCTTGTCTCTGCTTGGAAAAGCCTGCGCGCGCGCTTTGTGAATCTCGACGTTCCCATTGCATTGGGCATGTTGGTCTTGTATGTGCAAAGCGCTGTTGATATCGTTGCGGGCACTGGGCCAGGTTACATGGACTCGTTTACAGCCTTTGTGTTCCTCTTGCTTGTCGGCCGCACATACCAACAAAAAACGTATCACAGAATATCATTCGACCGCAATTTTCGGCACTATTTCCCGCTAACAAGCTCGGTTGTTGCTGCTGACGGCACGCTGCATCACAGACCCATACAGGACCTTGTTCGCGGTGATATTGTTCTTGTAAAACACGGGGAAATCGTACCTGCTGATGCTGTGGTACTCAGTGGAGAAACAAAACTCGACTACGCCTATGTCACTGGTGAGAGCGACCCCATTGTTTCGGCTCATGGAACAAGCGTGTATGCCGGTGCAAAAGTTGTTGGCACGGCGACGCAGTTCGAAATTCAACGTCCAGTCTCAAACTCTTACCTCACGCAATTGTGGAATGATAATGCCACTCGATATGCCACTGGTTCAGAACGCGACAAGCAGTCAGACGCGATTGCGCGTTGGTTTACCATTGCAGCCCTGACAGTGGCACTTGTAGCTGGAGCCTACTGGATGTGGGCAGACTCCTCGCTTGCAGTTCATGTTGTGGTAAGCGTACTCATTGTTGCATGTCCATGTGCATTGGCCTTAGCCGGCCCGTTTGCATACGGCACCGCCCTCAATGTTGCTGCATCAAATGGTTTTTACTCCCGCTCGGGTTCAGTGCTTGAGAAGCTCGCGAGCATTGACACGATCATTTTTGACAAAACTGGAACTCTCACTCGTACAGTGCCAGCTATACAGGAAGAATTCTACCACCCTCTGCAAGATCAAGCAGCCATGGTCAGCGCACTGTCGGCACACAGTACGCACCCTGCAAGCAAGGCCATCGCGGCTGAATATGCTGCTGGTGGCACCGTGGAATTATTTGAAGAAATTCCTGGCAAAGGTATTCGCGGTATTGTATCTGGCATTCCAGTCATCGTCGGATCAGAAGAATGGATGCGAGAAAACGGCATCGAAGTTCTTGAACTCGAAGCACAGGTATTTGCCTCGGTAGATGGTGAGTTGTGCGGTGCTTGGAAACTCAAAGCGGGTCTGCGTTCTGGCATTCAACAATTGCTTCAGAAGCTGCAAACGTATCGAACCGTGTTGCTTTCCGGTGACAATAATCGTCAAGACACATTGTTCTCTTCCACCATAAACGAGCGCAAGTACAGACAGCAACCAGATGCAAAGCGCGACTTTGTAGCACAAGAATCGCAGCACCACAACACGCTTATGGTAGGTGATGGACTCAACGACGCAGGTGCGCTTATGCACAGCACAGTTGGCGTTGCCGTAGCAGAAGACATCGGCTCGTTTACGCCAGCTAGTGACATCATAACGGAGGCTGCTCAGCTCCCCCAGCTCGCGAATGTTATGCAGTTTGCTGCGCGAGTTCGCACGGTGGTAAAGTTGTGTTTTGTCCTGAGTATTGTGTACAATACTGTCGGACTGCTGTTTGCGGTACAGGGCTTGCTTTCGCCGCTTGTAAGCGCAGTTCTTATGCCACTAAGCTCAGTATCTGTTGTGGTGTTGGCGACTATTGCAACTCACAGAGCTGCCAAACAAACAGGACTTCAATCATGGAAGTGATCTACATTCTGATAGCATTTAGCGTCAGTATCGCGCTGTTCTTTTTAGGCGCGTTTATCTGGGCCGTGAAGAATGGTCAGTACGACGACAATTTCACACCTGCTTTGCGCATTCTCAACGAAGAAAAACAACAAGAATATTCATCATCCAATCAATTGCAGGAGAATCAACAGTGAGTCTGGAACGTTTCTCTTATGACAACCGCATCGTTCGGTTGTTCGCGTTTGCTACCATGGGCTGGGGAATCATAGGGTTCCTTGTGGGTCTCATTGTGGCTTTGAAGTTAGTATTCCCAGATTTCCTGGGAGATATTTCTTGGTTAACCTACGGGCGTATGCGTCCACTTCACACGAATGCTGTGATTTTTGCGTTTGCCGGAAATGCCATTTTTATGGGCATCTATTATTCGCTGCCGCGACTAACAAAGACGCCCATGTTTAGCGAATTGCTGAGCAAACTGCATTTTTATGGATGGCAGCTTATTATCGTGCTCGCTGCCATTACATTGCCTCTTGGGTATACAACGAGTAAGGAGTATGCAGAGCTCGAATGGCCTATCGACATTCTCATCACTGTCGTGTGGGTGATTTTCGGCTGGAATATGTTTGGCACAATTGCCAAGCGCCGCGTCAAGCACATGTATGTAGCTATTTGGTTCTACATCGCTACGTTCTTGACGGTTGCACTGCTTCACGTTGTGAACAGCTTTGAAATTCCAGTTACGTTCTTGAAAAGCTATTCGTTTTTTGCAGGTGTACAAGACGCACTTGTACAGTGGTGGTATGGACACAATGCAGTGGCATTCTTCCTCACGACACCGTTCTTGGGAATTATGTACTACTTCATCCCTAAAGCCGCTGGTAGGCCAATATTCTCCTATAGATTGTCGATCATCCACTTCTGGGCTTTGATATTCATCTACATCTGGGCTGGTCCACACCACTTGTTGTACACGGCATTGCCAGACTGGGCGCAGAGTTTGGGTATGGTGTTTTCAGTGATGCTTATCGCGCCGAGTTGGGGTGGTATGATTAACGGACTTCTCACTCTGCGCGGTGCATGGGACAAAGTTCGCGAAAGTCCTGTACTTAAGTTCATGGTTGTGGGTATTACGGCCTATGGCATGAGTACATTTGAAGGACCTATGATGTCTATCAAGTCAGTAAACGCACTTACGCACTACACTGACTATGTGATTGGACACGTACACCTCGGTGCTTTGGCATGGAATGGTGGCCTCGCCTTTGCAATGCTGTACTACATTATACCGCGTATTTTCCGCACAGAACTGTATTCCAACAAAGTGGCCAATTTCCATTTCTGGGCCGCCACTTTGGGAATTGTGTTGTACGCTATTCCGATGTACATAGGTGGCATTACACAGAGTATAATGTGGAAGCAGTTTACACCTGAAGGCGTACTCGCGTATGGCAACTTCCTCGAAACTGTCACTCAGATTATGCCAATGTATATGATGCGTGCAATTGGCGGAACACTCTTTATTATTGGTGCACTTAGTGCGGTGTACAACCTGTACAAAACAGCGCGGCAAGGAAACTTCCTCGGTGCTGAAGAAGACGCAGCGCCGGCACTTGTTAAGGAAGACAAAGGACATGGCAAGGAGAGCTGGCACCGCGTTCTTGAAGGCCGTACAACGCAGTTTGCTGTATTGTCATTCTTGGCCGTAGGCGTTGCAAGTATTTTCTCATTCATGCCAACATTCTTGGTAGAGTCAAATACACCGACAATTAGCTCGGTGAAGCCATATACGCCGCTCGAACTCGAAGGACGAGACATCTACATTCGCGAAGGTTGTAACAATTGTCACTCGCAAATGATACGTCCGTTCCGCAGCGAAACAGAACGTTATGGCGAGTACAGCAAGGCCGGTGAATTCGTGTATGATCACCCACACTTGTGGGGTTCTAAGCGCACTGGCCCGGACTTGCATCGTGTTGGAGGCAAGTATCCAGACAGTTGGCACTATTTACACATGAAAGATCCTCAACAGATGTTTGAGGCATCTATTATGCCGAAATACCCATGGTTGTTTGACACCAAACTCGACTATTCTGTTGTGGGCGACAAAATTGGTGCACTTCGCAGTGTTGGCGTCGACTACCCAGAGGGCTATGAATCTCAAGCTACAGCAGACTTGGAAGAACAAGCAAAAGGCATAGCCAATGGTTTGACCGAGTCTGGCCTTGAAGTTGAATACGACGATGAAATCATCGCACTCATCGCTTACCTGCAGCGTTTGGGTACCGATATCAAAACTGAACCGATGTCAGCAGTTCAGGGAGGTGAATAGAGATGTACAAGGAAATACTCAGAAATATCGAAGGTATTGACTCTTACCCGCTCGTTTCGCTCATCGTGTTTATAGTCTTTTTTGTGAGCTTGCTCATTTGGGTTATGACCATGAAAAAGTCAGTTGTAGCAGAAATGTCTCAGCTCCCGCTGGACAGTGATAAATCAGACAACGTGTTCGCAGAATACAATGGTGGAGACATCAAGAATGACAAATGATCCTCAAGACGAAAAGTTGATGTCGGGTCATGATTACGACGGCATCCAAGAATTAGACAATGATTTGCCGAAGTGGTGGCTGTATGGTTTTTACTTCACCATCGTGTTTTCCTTTGTGTACATCGGGTACTTTCACATTTTCACTGATTGGTCTAGTCATCAACAGTGGGAGCAAGAAATTGAACAAGCCGATGTAGACATTCAGAACTACAAGGAAACAATGGCTCAGCGCGAGGCTGATAAAATGGAACGCCTCGCCGCAGATTCTGCAGCACTTGCAGAAGCTCAGGCCGCCAAAGCTGCTGCTGAAGCCGCTGCGGGCGCTGAGCAAATGCTCGCAACAGGCCAGAAGATTTTTGACGGCAGCGGCCTGTGCTACACATGTCACCGCAATGATGGTGGTGGTCTTGTTGGACCAAACCTGACCGATGATATGTGGATTCACGGTTGCGACGATGAGAGCATAGCAAGTAGCATTCGCACTGGATTTCCCGACAAGGGCATGGTGCCTTGGGGTAGCAATACTCCGCTCAGCGACGACGAGTTACAGGCAGTCGTGATGTATATCAAGAGCATGGTAGGCTCGAATCCGGCAAATCCGAAGCCGGTTGATGCGCGTGCCGTAGCTTGCGAATAAGCAATTGGTGTAAGACAGTCTCGGTGGCGGTCTCACAAGGCCGCCACCTTCTTTTGGCGAACTTCTCAACTCCACAACCATGAAATAAAGCAGCGCCATGGAAACTCCAACAATAACTCCATCTTCGTTTCGCGACAAACTCGGCAATGTCGATGAAAAGGGAAACCGCAGTAAGATCTTCCCCAAAAAGCCCAGCGGAAAGTTTTACAAATACCGCACGTATGTAAGCTGGGTGTTACTCGCATTCTTGTTCGCTGGGCCATTTATTTCAATTGGTGGCAGAGAACTTTTGCTTTTTAATATTCTCGAAAGAAAATTCGTTTTTTTTGGTGTGCTATTTGGACCTCACGACTTCCACTTAGTTGTGTTAGGTGTACTTACTCTCGTTGTTTTCATCGTGCTCTTTACAGCCGTATTTGGCAGATTGTTTTGTGGCTGGGTGTGCCCGCAAACTATATTCCTCGAAATGGTGTTTCGAAAGATTGAATACTTGATTGACGGTTCCGATGTACAGCAACGCAAGCTCGCAAAAGCTCCTCTTACTGGCTCAAAGATTCGCAAACGAGTGTTGAAACACAGCATTTTCTTCACCCTGAGCTTTCTGATTGCAAATACATTTTTGGCATACATCATTGGAATTGACGAACTCTGGGCAATCGTTACTGTTCCTCCGTCAGAGCATGTAGTTGGGTTCATAGCAATCACTGTGTTTAGTTTGCTGTTCTATGGTGTATTTGCACGTTTTCGCGAACAAGCATGTATTGTAGTGTGCCCGTATGGCCGCTTTCAAAGTGCACTTGTCACCGAAGACAGTATTGCCGTGAGCTATGACTTTGAACGCGGAGATCCTAGGAGTAAGTTTTCAGCTAAGGACAAGGAAGACCAGCGAGCCGGGCGTGAGATTCGTCAGGACTCAGGCGATTGCATCGACTGCAACATGTGCGTAAAAGTATGTCCAACCGGCATCGACATCCGCAATGGTATACAGCTAGAATGTGTGAACTGTACAGCTTGTATCGATGCTTGCGACGAAATCATGGTGAGTGTTGGTAAACCCACAGGACTCATTCGCTATGCTTCACTCAACCAAATACGTGAATCTGCACGCGGTGTGTTTACCCCTCGCGTTGTAGCCTATAGCGTTGTGCTTGCACTCATGGTTACTGCATTTGGCATTTTCGCTTCGATGCGAGACATGACAGAGTCGATAGTTTTGCGCCAGCAAGGCACAACATTCTCCGTTCTTCCTGACGGCAGAATTAACAACTTTATGACTTTTAAAATCAACAACAAGACCGATGACACATTGCGTCCTAGCATTGTCTTGGCAACAGATGGTGGCGAAATGACATTGCTAGGCACACTCGCTCCGGCTGCTCCATCCAACTACACCCAAGGGCGATTCTTGTTGGCTTTTGATCTCGATAGCCTGCCACCGAACAATCACATTGAATTCAATATTGTGGTGGACGGCAATGTAGTAGAACAAACTTCAACGAGACTACTTGTTCCGGAGAAACGACCATGAGTAAAATTATCCCACGATCGATTGTTGGAGCATTTGTTGTGTTTTGCACAGGCGCTCTAGTCATGGTGTATCTTTCAACGCAGAACCCTTCTGAATTGGTTGATGAAGACTACTACGCACTAGCAATTGGGCACGACGAAACGATGGCTGCCAAAGCAAATGCACTTTCTGTCAAGACCCGCATACAAACGGATCCACAGAACACGCAAGGCTACATTCT
>JAUHYX010000351.1 GCA_030426285.1 bacterium | reverse complement strand
CCGGATACATTGAATATTGCATTGAAGACACGTGCAGTTGGGCAAGGTGAGAGCACACGATTGCTCTGGAATGTTGCACTACCAGAAAATGCAGTGTCGATGGACTATGATATTTCAATCACCGATGGCAACAGGCAGCTTGACCGCGTGCAGCGTACGCAAGAGGTAGAACCACTGTTGGTCGAGGTTGATGTGCGCCAGGCATTTGTTGTTGGCGCTGATGATTCCTTGAACTTTGCGATCACGTCGCCGCGCAAGCTGACTGACGAAAATTCTTCCGTGCTATCAAATGGTGTGCGTATTACCTCACAACCGCTTGTGTATGTGGCGCGCGCATTGCCGGAGCTGCAACACATTGAGTTTCGCAATTCAGTGGCGCTAGCCTCTCAAGCTGTCGCCGCAGGCCTGCAGCAGAAACTACAAGAAAATTTCCCGTCTGTCATTGCCGCTGCAGCACAAGCGCCGAGTCGTTCCAAGAACCTGCGCATGTTTGATGTTTCAAATGAGGATGTCTTTAACGCAGACCTCAATTGTGAAAGTCTTATTGAAGCTAGTTTGGACGAACTCAGTTCACTACAAAAGAGCAATGGTTCGTTCTCTTGGTTCCACGGTGGAGATGGTAATGCGTGGACAACCCTGTTCGTGGCCACAAACTTGCGTTACATTCAGGATGAACTTGGCATCGACAACAATGATTTGTCGAGCATGCTTGAAGACGCCACAGAATACTGTGTAGAATACCTGCGTAGCGACTCATTATTTTCACCAACAGCATATACATCTCAATCACGAGAGTATTTTGTGCGCAACAATTTGATTCACTTCCTCGCATTTGAGTCAGAGATACGCGCAACGAAGCATGGTGACAGACACATGCAACGTGTGCTCGATCTGCTTAGAGCCAAGTGGCGCGATCTCTCACTTGAAGAACTCGGCATCTATGGCGTATTGGTGCGCAACACCGATGCAACCCTCGCCAATGAGATTTTGCAGCTTATTGACTCGAAAACGACAACCGTAGACAAGTTTGGCACAACATGGGAACAAACCAACACATGGAAGTCTCGGACCATACTTGGACACAACAATGTGCTGGCATTTTTGGAGAATGTACAGCCGGAGCACAAAAACATAAGTACGGGGTATTCTTGGTTGCTCAGCACGATGCGAACAACACACCTTCACAATCATACCATGTTGTTTGTGGCCAAACGCCTGTTTACATATTATGGTGACATCCCAAACTCAGCTTCGGCATACACATTGCGTGTAGATGACAAGACTGTTGTCGACGGGGAAGTACCAAGAAAACATGCGCCAGCGTTTGAAGACATATCCATAGACAGTGCAAGAGTCACAACAACCAACCAAATTGAATTTACCAACGAAGCACAAAACGACATGTGGGTAGACTCGTACCGCACTTTGATTACAAGTGAAGTGGAACTCGACGCGCGCGGTGAGCATGTGAAAGTCAGCCGTGAAATCACGGTTGAACGTCTTGTAAACGGACGACTAACAACATTGCCATATGACTCGACCATGACTCTGCAG
>JAUHYX010000187.1 GCA_030426285.1 bacterium | reverse complement strand
TAACAACCAATCCCACTAGAGGATACAGCTTATTCCAAGATCATCAGCCTCGCAATGGTGCTGTTACCACTTGAGAGTCGCACTGTATAGGATCCACGAGGTAGGGTCGACAAGTCAGTTTGTAGCGTTCCCTGACTCCCCAGCCCTGCTATTTCGTCTGTTAGGTCCAAAACAAGGCGCCCGAGGTCATCGAAAATTTTCAAACCGCGAGCTCCGTCGGCATGTTCAAATGTAAATGTTACTGCGCCTGGACTTGGATTTGGGGAGACTGATAGCCCAAGTGTGTGTTGTTGTGGATTCACTAAAAGAGGCTGGCCATCAATTATCCAAACGTTTTCAATGTACAACTGTGACCCCAACAGTTCAACATTCAACTGGTCATCTGTCAGCTCTGTTCCTGCATTTGAAAAGACGCGCACACTGGCAACCGTGACTCTGTCGGCTAGCGCATCGCCGAGCCCAACAAGCATGGAAATAGTTGCCACTTCCTGACCTGCAGACACATCGTCTGACAGCGGCGTGGAGACTGTGGTGAAGGCCCGACCATCAACAATTGAATCTATTTGCTCTTGCAAAGGGTATAGCAATGTGGCATTCCAACTGAGGGTAAACTCCATAGTCAAATCGCCATTTGCAAACCAGCGCACATCGATATTCCGGTCTTTCATGAGAATCGGAATGTCGATAGTATCACCCGGGCTTGCGTTGCGCTCGGCCGTTCCAAAGGTTGCTTGCAGTGGAAGCAGCACTGGTACATCGCGAATGAGTTTTCCAACAGAAAATCCATACGAACACCCGGTTCCAAATCCGTAAGCCACAACCATGACACCCGTGTCGGCTACAACTGTGTGAGTTCCGGATCCAACAAGGTTTTGGTAATATGCATACCGGCCGTCGATATCAAGAAATTGAGCACTGATGTCGTCGCCATTGAGCATAATATTGGCGAGCCTGTCTGACGGCGAAGCTATCAAGACATGATGCTCTGAGAACATAGAAGCGCCTACACCCTCATAGAAATCCGGAGTGCTCCAAGTGGCTGTAGTTGGCCACGAAGATGCATCTGGCAGTGTGATCATTGACGGATCGCCTGTGCTGACTGAATAGTTTGTATTCGCCGAACCCATGATGAGCGCTGCGCCAACTGAATCGGTAGTTGTAATCACTGACGGTACTTGCAAGTTGAATCTGTCTACACCACGCGGTAGCAATGAAGACTCAATTGCGCCATTCACCCGTACGTCACTATCCTCTAATCCATTCACGATGGCAACGGCATCTTGGGCATTGCCGTCATCTGCAATTGCGACAAGTGGTGCTACAACATATGTGGTGCCGAACTGCTCAAGCGGAATATTCTGCGTGAACAATGGGTCCCTGCTTTCTTGTAGAGGGTTCAGATTGCCATTTCCCTGTTCATTGCGGGAGGGAACCTCGGCGGCAACATGGCCTGAGAACACGGCTACTGGCTTGTCTGAATCGATGAGCGAGCCCGACAAATCTGCCTCTAAATCCTGTGTAACATTTGCGGCAAAATACACCACCTCTCCAGCATCAAGAGTCAGCGTATACAATTTTGAAGTATTCCAAAACACGCCGCGATCGCTAGAGAGTTCAACAGAAACGCGAGTATTGGGATACGCTGCAACGACAGCAAAATGAGAGGGTGTGCTTGAATATAAAAACGGATTCACATTGTCTTCACGACCGTCGCTTGGCCAGGACTGGACGATATAATCGGTGCTCAACATATCGACCGGCAGAACCTGGCAAAAATCCGATCCTGTGAAAAAGTTCACTGGATTCTTAGTTGTGTTTTCTACAGTGGTTCCCGCGAATACCTGCACATCGGCTTCACTGTTGTCTACGACTATGCGGGCAGATTCCACTCGGTCAACGCCCATCACCTCTCGTCTGTGCGCATCATCATAGATCTTGATATTGTTTATGCCATCGAGGTCGTGGATTCCTTGAAGTTCGAGTTCCCTCCAATGCATCGCGTATCGCCATACAAAGTCTGGTCCTTGCAATTCGAACGCTTGCGTGTGCTGTACACCGTCCCTATCCGTGTACTGCAGCTCACCCCGTGTAGCTGAATCGCCTTGTACGACAACATGCAGGGAGTCGAATTCTCCTGGAGAGTGCAATGCCGGCAGAAAAGCAAAGCGGAAGTCACGTCCAAACAGCGTGTTGTCATTGGCCTGACTTTCTGGTGAGCCAAACGCAACCACGAGTATCACAATAAGTACTGCAAGTGCTTTCATAGTTGTTTCAGGTTTTTCGTTGTGCTGCAAAAAAGGCGTCACTGCGGAATACACGCGCAGAACTGCCCAAGCGCAGGGTATATCACATATTGTCTCAGATTCACAAATCGTATATTGTCTACCTCGAATCAAGGAAGCCTATATATATCAACGCAAATCTCACATAGTCTCATGAACGACAACTTACGCAAATATTGCCTATCCCTGCCGGGTGTAACCGAAGACATGCCGTTTGACGATAAAACACTTGTGTTTCGCATTGGTGGAAAAATGTTTGCTCTTACGAGCGTTCCAAATGGCACCTCTGTAAATCTCAAAGGCACGCCTGAGAACAACCTGAGTTACCGCGAGCAATACCACAGCGTGAAACCAGGTTACCATATGAACAAGAAACACTGGATAACTGTTGAGTTCGAGGGTGATGTGCCTGAAGAGACGCTTCTGCAGTGGGCGAAAGACAGCTATGCTTTGGTGCGGTATAGCCTCACAAAAAAGATACAGGCCACGCTTCCTGAATTTGGCGAATAAGGCTTCAGACTGCGAGGTGCAATGGGACTTAGGCTGAAGCAGCGTTAGACTCGTCGTCAGCCTTTTGTTTTAGCCACTTCCATATTTCTCTCTGGCTCTGCACTGGTTCTTCGGTCGACCGCAATTTGTACTCGTTCACCTGATGTTTGTCGACAATGCGGGCTTTAACATTGTCGTGCCATTGAATATCGAGAAATGTCTTGAGTTCCAGTTTCATCGCTTCGTCGTACACCGGAAAAGCCAATTCTATGCGCCTGCTGAGGTTTCGTTTCATCCAGTCGGCCGAAGAAAGGAAGTACCGCTTGTCACCACCATTATTGAACACGAAAATCCGTGAATGCTCCAAATACCGATCAACAATAGAGATAATTCTCACGTTTTTTTTCAACTTGCCTGACGGTACATAACAACAGATTCCGCGAACAATTATCTTCAACTTTACACCGGCTTGAGCAGCTTCGTGAAGCTTGGCAATGATCTTCGAATCTTCTAAGCTATTCATCTTAAGTGTAATTGAACCCTTCTCACCAGACTTGGCAAATTCGATTTCGCGATCGATTAGCTCCATAAAGATATTGCGCATATCCGGACTACCAGTAACGATATGCTTGAAGGGCTTCTTAAGTTTCTTGCCGCCGAGTACATCAAAGAATCTACGAACCTCTTTTGTAAGCCGATCATCGGTTGTAAACAGCCCTGTATCACTATACAACTTGGCAGTCTTTTCATTAAAGTTTCCGGTCCCCAGGTACGCGTAGTACGACTTCGTTTCACCGTCGTCACGCGTTACAACCAAAGCTTTTGAATGCACCTTGATACCAGGCATGGAGTACAGTACATTCACACCTTCTTCTTCCAACAATGTTGCCCAGTACAGATTTGCTTCTTCGTCAAATCGGGCTTTAAGTTCTACAAAGGCCGTTACGTCCTTGCCATTGCGAGCAGCCTCGATCAAATACTTAATAACTGCTGAATCGGCAGCGGCGCGGTACAGTGTCAACCGCACGGATGTCACATGCTTGTCTTGTGCCGCTGCTTGCAGCAAATTGATAACTGGTTTGAAGGAGTGATACGGAACATGAAGCAAGTGATCTTGCTTGTCAATTTCTGCAAAAATGTCGGTTGTCTTGTGCAGCAATGGATGCTCGATTTGCTCCCATTCCGGATTTTTCAATTCACTCTTGCCAAAGTCTGGGAATCCGAAGAAGTCAAAAAAGTTGTGGTACACTCCGCCTACAATGAGGTCTTCTTTTTTCAGTGAAAACACACTGCGGAGTGATTGCACAAGACTGCGAGGCATATGGTAGTCATACAGAAAACGTGTAGACACACCGGTATCTCGTTTTTCTAGCCCGCGCTTAATTTTTTCTACGAGGTCGCCTTCGTACTCGTCCTCGATATACAATTCGGCATCCCGAGTTGTTTTTATGCTGTAACAGCCGAGAATGTGATGTTGACTGAAAATTTCTGGTAGACACAATCGAACAACATCGTCGAGAAACATCACACTGTGTCTTCCACCTGGCTCTTCCGGCAGCTGAAAGAAACGCGGCAGAGTTTCAGAAGGGATATTCACCAAAAAGCGTTCGTGAGGACCTTTGGGCGTTACAATCAGATTGTTGGGAGCGGCAACTTTGCGCTGGCGACGACGTACCTTCACAACATGGTATAAAGCGTCATTTACAAGAAATGGCGCGGTACTCGAGTCTTTCAACGGCACAACCTGCAACAAGTGTTTCACCGACTTGTTGAAGTACATTTTCGTGTACCGAATTTGAGAACGCGTGAGTTGGCGATGATCAATAATTGCAATATTGTGTTGATGCAACTCCGGCAAGATGTGCTCTTTGTAAATCACCCCGAACTGACGCTGATGCTCTTTCACAATCGTGTGTATGCGTTTGAGCAGAACTATTGGATCAAATTCCAGATTGCGCAATTCCGATTCTGGAAGGTTCATCAACGACCGAAGCGAAGCTACACGAACGCGAAAAAACTCATCGAGATTCGATGAGAAGATTGCTAAGAATTTTAGCCTTTCCAGCAATGGAACAGCCGGATCCATAGCTTCTTGAAGGACGCGTTGATTGAAGGACAGCCAACTTGTTTCGCGTTCAAAACGACTAACTCTGAGTGCTGTGCCTTGTGTGTCTTTTGATTTTGGCATGGACGGGCTATTGCTCGGGATCTAACTTTTTGGGGTACTCGAAATACGATAATCTGCCCTGTGTAGCAGGAACGTCGTCCCAGCTGCGACAATCGAAGGTTCCACACACAACACCGGCTGTGGGCACATTTTCGATATTCGCACCAAACAAAGAATTTGCGAGCAACGTGAGGTCGGGATTGTGACCTACGACAACACAAGTCGAAATAGACTCGTCGAGTCCGCTCAGCAACGTCACTATGTCTTCCAAACCACCATCGTAGACCAAGCCTTCATAGCGAATAGATGTCAATTGAAAGCCACACTCCACCGCAACAACGCGCGCTGTAGTAGCTGCACGAGTTGCCGGACTTGTAAGAATAGCATCTGGGGTTCCGAGCGCGGCAGCGATGTGCTGCCCCATGAGAGGAGCCGCATTGCGTCCACGTCGATTGAGCGGTCGCTCAAAATCTGTTAAGCTAGAGTTTTTCCAACTTGATTTTGCATGCCGCATCAGCAAAAGAGTCTTCATACTAATCTTCTATAATGTCTTCTATCGCCACTTTGTCGTTCTGAGGAGTTACAAGTTCAGCTACACCAAAGGACAGAACAGACAGTATAATGCCAAACATAAACACATTATAACAGAGGCGTAAAAATTTGTATTTCCGGTTCACCGCTTGCCCCAAATAGTACAGATCCTTGATCATCGAGTTGTACAAATACTCCTTGTCACCTATCAACCCTTTCATGTTGGATAGATAGTCTTCGAAGTTCATGTGGGTGAAATTTCCGAAAAACAGCAGGTTGGTTTTCTTTTTCTTGATATCTGCTTCTGAGGCAGCGCCGGATGTGATATTCGGTCGTGTAGCAAGGGTGGCAAAAATAATTGTTGTTACACACACTCCTAGAATCAACATCGTTGGAAACAACAGGTGTGGATACACGTCAAGTTTGCGTACCAACACCGACAGAATTATCGAAACGATGACTGCGTTTACAGACAGCATGATATTGGCTTTGTTGTCTGCAATCGCGCTCAAATCAATGTGATTTCTCAGTGTGATGCGGAACATACTCTCGATACCGCGATCGAGTTTGGCAGTTGGGTACTCACCGCCGACTTCCGGTTGAGCTGCAGGCTTACTCTTGTTGCCTTTCTTTTTCTTCTTTTTTGGCTCGCCAGTTTGGTTGCCACGCTTTGCCATTTGGTACAGTTCTTCGAGGATTTCTCGATTGCGTTGCTTGCCCTCTGCAAACTCCTTTTTTGCGTAGTCTGTGTAGTACTCATGCCCGTCAAAAAACGAGCAATTCATCGCATACCAGTCTTCGTCACTGTAGACCTTTCCCAGCGTTTTTTCCCATTCTCTGCGCAGGCGAATACTTTTCTCAAAGGCACTGGGGCTGGCGAGGTGCGATAGGTCAGCATCTTTGAGCACACGCTCCATTTCATTTTTGGGCTCAACACCCATGGCGGTGGCCAGAATACACTGTTGCACTTGCTGCACATCTTCTTTGTGCAATTCGCGGTCGGTGAGGAACACCTGCGCTAAACGAGAGCTACACTTTTCATGTTCGGCGCAACTACTGACAAAGCCAAAATCGTGAAACCACGCCGCAAGCGTCACAATGTCTTGCTCGTGCTGAGATAAACCTGATGCCTTTGAAATCACCTGCACCTGCTCAACAACTTCCTTGGTGTGAGAAAGATTATGGTACACAATGCAGCTATCCAACTCGGTTTTGAGTTGTTTTTCCACATACTGCTGTACTTCATCTATAAGTGCTCTCACAGGAACATCTCGGTTGTTGAACAATCTCTAAATGTACGAATAAAAGGCGACTACCGAATTTCTGGTAACTCTGGCTTCGTTGTGTCACTCTCTTGCTCGGGCGGTGAAAGTGGCGAACGGTAGCGATCATTGGGGTTGTCACTACGCTGTATCATCTCGCGTAGAGTTTCGCGTGAACGGTCGATATTCCGCACCCTTGGGGTATCGTCTTCTACCGTAGATTCTGGAGCTTGAACTCTCGGTGCTGGTGGCTTCCCACCATCGGCCATCGCTACTCTTCGCGGGATATTTTCTCGAGTCGCCGGAGGCAAATCAGGCAACAGGGCTCGTTTGTCCATATTGAGAACCGAATCTGCATACACATCTCGCATAAACATACCCCAAATCGGACCTGCCGCACGGCCTCCTTGGCCGTAATCACCGGTAAACTTAACGCGGTGATCGTCAAACCCAACCCACACTCCCGCCGTGAGTTCAGGCGTGTATCCAACAAACCAAGCGTCTGCATGGTCATTTGTTGTACCAGTTTTACCAGCTGCCTCATACGGAAAGTACTGTGCTTTGATTCTGCGACCTGTTCCCCAAGGGCTCACAACCCCTTTCATCATGCCAACCATGGTCTCCGCAACGTCTTCCGGCATGGCGTCCTTTGCCTCAACTTGGCCACTCCAGTCATACAACACTTTACCATGTCTG
>JAUHYX010000350.1 GCA_030426285.1 bacterium | reverse complement strand
GTGAGGAACTGTGCTTTTTAACAAATTTTAACATGTGGAAAACTGCAGTTGTGCACTGAATTGTTTAGCGCACTACAAATGTGACTCTATACATGTCATTTCCTGCAGCAACTCGCAAAACATATGTTCCGGCACGCAATTGCTGGATTTGAAGGGCCAATGTACCGTTCTCTGCGCTTCCCTGGCCAGACAGTTCTAAGACTCCATGTACCGAGAACACATCGTATGTGACCATACTGTGAGATTGCGGTAGATCAACAGTGAGCATCTCATGGGCTGGTTGTGGGAACACATGTAGGGCTTGATTCGTCTCTTCGGCAACACTCACATCAAGTCTGTACGCATCGCGGGCAACACCCTTGACGAATACGTCAGTTCTACCTGTTAGTGTTGTTCCGCCAGGACCAGAGGCCACTCCTGGTTGTTCGTCTTGCTGGTACGCAATGAACACGCGTTCGTCTGCGAATCGAGCAATAGCTGGGTATGTACAGTCTTTTCCGTTCGGAGAGTTATCTACTTGACGTTGCCATTGCCCATCAGCCGTGCGCAGTGTTGAGAAAATATGCCCCATTGCAGCATCTACGTCTCCACCAGGCAATGTTACAGTTTTGCGGTCACCTGTTTTTGGTGCAGAATACACTACGAACACATCACCATTCAGTCCTAGTGAGAGTTGCGGATATGCGCACATGCTACTTGATGCTCTCTCTGCCGGTAAGAATGTTCCAATTCCGTCCCAACCATTGTCGCCTCCAGGAGAGGCAAATAGCTCCATGGTTCGAGCACTCGTATTGATGTACATCAAACTAGCTGTCATTAGGCTGTCGACATCTGTGTATAGTGTGTCTACTCCAGTTCTTTCAATTGTCTCCCCTTGAACACCAATGCCGCGCAATGTTGTGTACAGTGCTTGCGCAACTATGTGAGCTGTCCCGTCTTCTGCAACTTGTACATCTATGTCCGCTCCGGCGAGCCATTGTGGAGCACTTTCAAACCTCACTTGCGAGCCACCGAGATCTTCGATTAGAGTCAGATTATCAAAAGAGTCCTCGACCAAGACACTGTGCGACCATGTGTCGCCGGCATTGTTAGAGGTCAGGACATGCAACTGTCTGTCGGAGTCGACAAACACGAGCGCAACACTATTGCCATTTGCATCTAGCGCATATGTGTCTGCTCCTAAGGGTAACGGAACATCCCCGATTTCGCTGTTTGGACCCGTCAGCACAATACCGTCGTTCCAAGTTTGCCCAGCATCAGCCGAAGTTTTGAAAACAAGCTCCGCCTCTTGCGGGTTGGTTGCATACACAATGTGAACATCGAGTCCGTTGCCAGCAGCAGTTCTAGGAAAAAATGAGCCAGGTGAATTTGTAGAGTACGTTGTAAATCCACCGACATCTTGGAAGTTGTTTTTCGAGAACTTCACTGGAGTATGCGAGGCCACTCCAATTGTCCCATCATCAAACTCCGTTGCTCCTCCCCACAAACCGCGCGAAGTTTCAACGGCTGACCAGGCATTATTTTGCTCTGGTTCCAAAGCTGAGACATCGAAAGAAGAGT
>JAUHYX010000186.1 GCA_030426285.1 bacterium | reverse complement strand
CATCCAATAAGAATTTTGAGATGATAAAGGCCCGATCCTTACCTTGAATGGCAAGTGTGTCGGTGATCTCTTGCCGTTCCTCAGTCTGCCACACTCTCTGGTCTTGTGCCTCAATTGACGCTGCTACGTCCGCTGGAAACAGTTGCGAAGCGGTTTTCCCCAACACTTGTGAAACAGGTTGACCAACAAAGGTCTCGAACGTAGGGTTTATATATTGGTACACTCCATCGTGGTCTTTGATGGAGACACCAATGGATGTGTTGTCTAGGATCGCTTGAATACGGGCGTCTCTAGCTTTGAGCTTTCTCTCATAAGAGGCTTCTTGGGACTTGTCGATGAGAAATCCGGCTACTAGATTGCGTGTTGCCGATGGGTACTTCACAAGGTGCACCTCACACAAAACATTTTCACCTTTGGAGTTGAGATGCATCCATGGAAAAATTGGATTTTCCCCATCCATTGCTTTGGTGATCTCAACCATGGCGGCCTCACTAGAAAGTTGGCCGGATGGTTGGTATTTCGGACTAAGGTGGACTGGTCCAAGCTGCAGCACTTCTTCCTTACTCAATTTGAACATCCGGCATGCCGCCTCATTGACGTCAAAGAACAATTTGGTGTCGGTGTCAAGGACAACTATGGCCTCAGACAAGGAATTGAACAGCGTTTGATACTGCCGTTGATCCAAATTCGAAGGACTCTTTTCTGGCATCTCCTTCAGGTAAATTGCTGTCCCATATGAGCCATCCACCAACAATGTGCGCCCCAATGTTACACTTGCAGGTACACTCTTCTTCAATCCATCTACAGTGTTGTATGTGCTAGTATGAAACGTTTTCGAATCACCACCTTTTACGCTGCCGATATGATACTTTAATTCTGCTAATACGTCTTCAGGAAACACTTCATCAAGTGTTAGCGTGTGTTCTGAATTGAGGGATTCGTCGTTGCTGTCGTGTACAATGTGCATGGACTGATCAACAACGAGAAATCGAATGGCGCTGCTGCTAGCCAAGATTTGGCGGTCTCTGAGTTCTCGATCCATCCCCCACAATCGTTGGGCATTGTCCAGCAACACATTGAATGACGATTCAGTTAAGGCTTGAAACGAATCTTTGCCTAACTGATACACACCATGCGGAAAGGTTCCCGCTGAGATTTTGACATCAGAAACCAACACACACGGACACACATCAACATATGTTCTAGCAATATCCACGTTTTGGCAGAGTACAACATTGCCAGCGCCGCGAATTGTTGCAAGATCCACACTGTGATCTGTGAATTCAACACATTCAAAATGCGTCAAAGCAGGGTGAGACTCACCATGCAATAAACTCGACTCTATACATACGGTTGGCTTCATGAATTGACTACTGATCCGTTTTTCTTCGTTTCAACAGTTTCCCCCAAAATAAAAAAAAAGGTCAGTCACAAACGTGACTGACCTTTTTTTTATCATTTCAAGCCAATAAAGACTCAAAATATTCTCTACACTTACTTGCGAACAACCGTCAAAGTAAGTGTTTCATGTGCGTTTTTCAGTTGCAAGAAGTACGTACCGCTTGAGAGATTAGCACCATTCAAGTTCACAACATGTGCACCTGGCTGTACTGTTCCTTCAAACAAGTTCGCAACTTCTGAACCGCGGCTGTCAACAACTGTTAGTGCAACATTTTGAGCAACTTCACCGAGCACTTCGAATGTTACAACAGACTCGTCAGCAAATGGGTTCGGACCTGCCTTCAATGTCATTGTGTTTGCTTCTGCAACACCAGTTTCTTTAACACTCACCGCAGAACCTGCGCCTGTCAAATCGATAAGCAACAAGTTTTCGCTATTAGAGTTTGAGTGGATTCCCAACACTTCGTCCACTGAACCAAGTGCGTCTGGAGTAAACTCAACTGTAACCGTGATGCTTTGACCGCTTTCTACTGATACAGGTAGTGAAGCAGGTTCAACAACTTTGTATGTAGTAGATCCAAACAGCATTTCAAACTGAGTAATTTCGAGAACTTCGTCACCGACATTAGAAACTTCCAATGTCAACTCCTCGGATGAATTCAATGCCACATCACCAAAGTCGAGCTCAGTCTCATCAACTGAAATCTGCGCAGGAGATGGGCCAGCCGCACCTTGTAGGTATTCTGCAATCTTACCAACCAATTGGTTGCGCTGGGCAGCGCTGGCAATATCGTTCGGGAAGAATGACAACCAAACACGCTTCGTACCATCTTCACGACGTGTACCGCGAATTTCAGAAGCATTGTTTGGATTAACAAGGATAGCTTCACCACCGGCAACCGTACCAAGTTTGGCAGCGATATATGATTGAACATTGACAGTCATAGGGGCAGAAGCCAACGTACCAGTAATTTCATCGCCTGCAACTCCCTGTACTTGGAATGTACCTTCCTGGGCGTTGAACTCATTGTACGTCGCACCAAACAAAGCCAAGAATGCTGCAGAGTTTTGTACCACATGAGTTTGGTATTCGCCAAATACAGCGACATTCACTCCACTATTAACCATGAAAGTGATTGCAGCCATCGATTCAGCATTGAGAACTCCTTGTACACCACAGTTAACGATAACTGACTTCAGATTCGTCATGTCAGTTGCGATTGCAGTTGCAATTGCAGGATGCATCTCAACGTAATTGTTGTATCCTGCAGATTCCAAACTTGGAGTCACAGAAGACTGTTGCGTAAAGTCAACATTGATGTTGACATGCTCAATTTCTTTAGCCACAACAATTACAGTGTATACATCTTCTGCGGCATTTGCTTCGCCAACTTTGTCAAAATCGACACTGAATTGACCTAAGACCTGCTCACCATCTGTAGTAACCTGTACTTCAAACTCTTTGCGCTCGCCTGGTCCAATCGTAGTAGAACTTGGAACGTCAGTTGTGACACTCCAGCCTGCTGGCATAGAAGCACTATTAAGAGCCTGAGTTACATCATAAGTTTCAGTAGTTGTGTAGTTTTCAAATACAATTTTGGCTGTGAATGTTTCATCCATTCCAACAGCAACTACAGGTGGGCACAAAAGAGTTGCCTGATACTGATACAAGCCCTTTTCTGGCACTTCATCTTGCGTACCAGTAAGTACATGCTTCATTTCAGAGCAATTGAGGATGTCGATACCACGGAGGTTACCTTTGCCACGATTCACTGTTCCAACGATATACAATTCGTCGATATCGAAAGAAGCAGGAACAGAATAAGTAAAGGTCTTCTGAACCAAAGTGTTACCAGCTGCAGGCATTGGGATCGAACCTTCTTCACCAAAAGCGCCACCCAAGAATGCGCGAACTACTCTGCGGTGATCATAACCAGTAATTGTACCAGGCTGAGAGTAATAAGGAGTGTTCTCATAACCTGCGCGTCCAGACAAATAGTTTGCTTGGTCGTAACCATTACCAGACCCAACTACATGGTCTTCAACAACATATACATTGAAACGAACGTCCTCGTCCATGTCATTTGACAAGAATGTTGACATTGTTACTTCCAAAGAGCGTGAACCTTCGTCGTACGTCCAATTGATATAAACATCGGCTGCAGGTTTTGCAGCAAGGCGTTCAATGATGTGGTTTTCCCAAGTTCCACCAAAATTACCGCGTGTGTGAAACACCTGGCCACCAACGTCAGCGAAACTCGCACGGTCAACAGCGCCACATGGGAAGCCTGATCTGTACGGAGCAAACTCATTGTCTTCCGGCAACGCCATTGCATCCGCATTGTGTATTGCTACACCAACAAGATTCTCATACTTTTCCAACATGCGCTCTTGGTGGAATGCACCATCGGTACACCAGCCACACCAAGCACCGGTTCCTTCTTCATGTAGAACCCTTTTCACTTGAGCCTCTGACGACAATGTTGCAAACGAAGCAACGATTGCAACCGTCAAAAGACCCTTCAAGAAAGTCGAAACAACTTTCATATTGATCTCTCCATTAATTGATTGGATAGGATAAACTCATATTTACTTCACTTTTTGAACATGGACTTTGCGGGTAGTCCATGTGAATTCGAAGAAAAAACTTCGAATGCAGCAACCGATATTATCATTAAGTCTTAAAAAAAACAATGCAAATTTGTTAACACATGTGCTGCATTAGAGTTACAAGATGATCAATCACCCAAATGTATCTCAGCAGCTTGCAAGACTGTTCGTTCGCCAGTCAGTTCGTCATAAACGTGAACAAACGCAACAATTGAACAGTTTTCCGCTACAAATTTCTCGTCAAGCACGAGGTCAAAATCTACTTCTACGGATTCACCTTCTGCCATACCAGTGGCTGACAGTACGTCGCCATATGCGCCATTGAACGAAGCCCTAAACATATGTTTGTGAACATAGTCATCAACTTTGCCACCAGGCTGACGGTTGTCTTTTTGCGGAGAAATCATCCCGCTTTCTAACAACCACACAGATATTTGAGCAGTGGCTGGTAAGACAGACAGTGCTTCTATGCCAACGGTTACATCTGCTGTTCGCGAAGACTCCTCATATGTTGAGCTCACTTGCACATCTGCTACAGCGTCAAGCTCGAGTTGCGATGCAACATTCTCGAACCAGGCACTCACACTCGTCACTTGTGATCCAGCATGTTCAACACGGTCGACCATGCCGTTTGGCAGAGAAGAGAAGCCAAAATCGTTATACAATTGCGTTCCAACTTCCGTACGGTAATCAACGCCACCTGGGTCAATTTGCCGTGGGTCTGCGAAATGTCCTGCATGAATAGCAACCGTCACAACTTGATCGGGATATGTGTCGGCAATGTCTGCAGCAACTTCGGAGGCTGCTGGACAGTTATTGCATCCGATGCCGGTAAAATCTTCCAACAACACCACTTTCTGAACTGAACTCGTATCTACTGGACCTGTATCACCTGCCGAATAATACGGTTCAGTTACAGTATCACAACTCACCATAAACAGCAAGGATCCCGTTGTTATCGCCATGAGCAGCAGAGTTTGCATTCTATTTTTCATATATATATCCTCAGAGTTAAAAGCTGGTTGATACACTAAGTGCCAAACCGCTTGATGCAGGCACATTGCGACAGACGCCACCTACACATACGAGACCCTCACGCTGTCGCGACCAAGAAAGTGCTACCCTTTGAGCTCCTTCTACGAACGTGGTCTGAATTGTGTAATAGTGTAGTTGCTTTTTCTCGTTTTCATTGCCGTAATTGTATTCATCAAAAACAGTCACAAACCAATTGGATCCCAGAGTTAACTCAGCTAACCCATACATCCAGTTGCCATAATTGCTTTCAGTTGCTGTTTCTTCTTGCGACTCCCATACATGTTGGGCTTCTACTCGCAGCGAAACGTCGTCTGAAAGGTTAAACAACACATCTGCAACTACAATATCCGCTGTGATAATTCCATAACCACTTTTTCCTTCCACAACGTCTTTGTTGTAGTCGAGATGAAAGAATGATAACATAGCTTTTACGTCACTATTTAGCTTGCGCGAAATCTCAACATTGAAGTCACGGAAGAAAAGGTCGTCCGAGTTACCCATGAACTGAGATTCATATGTGTACGCGTCAACATGCGATGTGTCAAGCGCAGTCACTTGTGCAAAATTCACATTTACAGTTGTACCGTATTTTCCTCCAAGTGAACTACCTCGCGGAATCGTATACGTGACCTCCCCCTGCAATCCAAATTCACCATTTGGCTGAGTTGCATACGGGTACAAAGTAGCCAAGCGATACGTGTGTTGTTTAGTTAGCGGCGGTAAGAACGACATTGTCAGGTCGTTGACTGTCGCGTTGCGGTCGCTGCGAAAGTCCATCCTGTCTAAGCGCTTCATTGAGAGTGAGACACCCAATCCTCTTTCGGAGTACGTTGCCGTAACCAACTGAGCGTTCCCTCTATTGAAGCTGTACCCAGATGGATTAAACTCGGCCGCAACCGGGCTTCCAGTTGAATCTAGGCCGCCCCAAAAGTATTGGTCTGAAGCAGATGGGTCTTGAGATTTGAAAGCGAATTCAGCGAAAATATTAAATCCACCGTAGCTTATATTAGCTCGAACAGAACCAGCTCCAACATTGTCTGGCAAGCTGTATTTAGGATGATTCGAAGCTTGGAACCTGTTGACTGCAGACGCACCCAATTGAATGGCCACATCTGACTCCTCCATCCCGGGAATCAGCGCATTCAAGTCGGCTTCTGCATTGAGTCCGCGTACCAACCCAGCTCCTAGGTTCCAGTAACTGCGTTGTTTTCCAATAATACCTGTAAACTGCAATCCATCTAAAGCATTGACTCTAACGCGGAGACCGTCCATAGCGTTGTCGATACCTAGTTGTCGTTCTTCGTATGAACGGAACACTAATCCCGAGCCAAACTGTTCATAAAAGTTTCCAACTGTGACACCAACTACATCGCCACTGTATTCAGCAAAGCGATAGCTGATTCCTTGGCCTTGAAAACGAGGATCAAAACCCAACAACGGATCGAGATACGCCTCATAACGCACTCCTGCATTAAAGTCGCCCAAGGCATAGTTGAGATTCATAAACGCATTCATCAGCCCGTCTTGCGGAACATCTTCAGCTCCAATCACAGTGTCCTGCACATAATATTGTGCATCAACTTGAGCATTTCCAGACAGTCGTCCTTGCGAGAGCTCCTGCGCTTGAGTTGGCAAACACGCAGCTGCGAGTCCCAACAAACAGAGTCCTACCTTTCTCATTAGTCTATTGCCTCTCCAGCTTTCACTTTCTTAATGAGATCATACAGTTTCTTTTCGTCACCGGGTACATATGACTGATGCTCCCAAACGATGTTGCCTTCACCATCTAGTAGGAATGTGTGCGGAATATCATTGACATTCAGGGCTCGTTTCAAATCTGAATTTACATCCAGATACACGTCGTACTCCCAGCCACGACCATTCACAAATGGTGCTACTTTGCGAGAATTACGCGAGTCGTCGATGCTAATGGCGATAACTTTAACGCCGGTTTCATCTTGCCAGTCTACGTACAAATCATTAATGGCTTTCAGCTCTTGTAGGCAGGGTTTACACCATGTTGCCCAAAAACTGACGACAATTGGGTTGCCGTCGTTTTCAAAACTTGCAGCACTGACAGATTTGCCGTGTAAATCTTTCACGTTTACATCTGGCATTTTTGCGCTTGGGGAATTGGCCGACATGCTTGCGCTAAAAACCATGACGGCACTTGCGATAAGTGAAAACGCAAGCTTACGGGTGATGTTCTGTAACATTTGTACCCTCTATGAACGGATTGTGAGCTGTTTGTTATATCGTGAAAACTTACGAGATAAGTTTGATTTCACCAATCCATAAGCTGCAATAATTGTTCAAACAAACTTTTTTTGACTATTTTTAGTCGAAGTGAAACTTTTTTCACTTTCACTTGTCTTATTGTGTAGAAAGCAACAGCTGTTTGCAGCAGGAACAA
>JAUHYX010000185.1 GCA_030426285.1 bacterium | reverse complement strand
AGTAATGCAAAGTCAACTGTAGAGACGGGGCGTGCCCCGTCTCCCATAAGGTTGTACCCCGCAGTGGTGCTACCGAATGGTCGAACGCTCTCAATCGAGATGTCTTTACAACCCGTGTCAATCACGAAGTGAGACGCACATCACAAAAAATCCTGTGAAAAATCGTATTTTGCGCGGCTGAACGCAAACAGATGGCGGAAAATATGAACGTTGCTTTTTACACATTAGGATGCAAACTCAATTACGCAGAAACCTCTGAGCTCAGTGCTCGATTCGAGCAAGAGGGGTGGAATGTGGTGCCATTTGGCGATAGTGCTGACGCCGTTGTGATTAATACGTGTACGGTCACTGACAATGCCGACAAAGAGTGCCGTCAAGTTATTCGCAGGGCATTGCGAACATCGCCAGAAGCATGGGTTGCCGTAACAGGATGTTATGCTCAATTGCAGCCTGAAGAAATTGCTAGCATCGATGGGGTCGATGCCGTTTTTGGTGCTGCCGCCAAGTTTGACATTCCATCCTCTGCACGAAACAGGAAAGTCGACACCGTGAACATTGACGTTGACGAACTCGACAGTGACATCGGGTTCACCGGCGCAGTTTCGGCTGAAGGTGACAGTCGTACGCGAGCGTTCATGAAATTGCAGGACGGCTGTGACTACAAGTGCTCGTTTTGTACAATTCCCAAAGCGCGGGGAGCCTCGCGCTCGATGCCGTTTGCAGACATTGTTCCTCGAGCCCAAGAGCTTGTACAGTCTGGCTACAAAGAAATTATTCTCACAGGGGTAAACCTCGGAGATTATTCGTACGACGGAGCGGCATTTGAAGATGTGTTGCTGGCATTGTCCGACAGTATTCCCGAAGCGAGATTCCGGATATCTTCGATTGAGCCCAACCTTGTGACCGACAAGATTATCGACGCCGTGGCCAACCGAGAAAATGTGTGCTCGCATTTTCACATACCTCTGCAAAGTGGTTCCCCAGAGATTTTGCGACAGATGCGACGGCGGTACAATCGCGATCAGTACAGAGAGCTTGTTTTGACAACAAAGTCCCGCAATCCACATGTGTGTATTGGCGTGGATGTCATCGCTGGTTTTCCCGGAGAAACGCAAGAACAATTCGAAGAGACGTATGAGTTTCTGAGCAGTTTGCCCGTTTCGTATCTGCATGTGTTTAAGTACTCACAACGACGCGATACACCAGCAGCGGCAATGGCTGAGCAAGTACCAGGAAGTATCAAAAAGGCGCGCGTTCAACGGCTGCGCGCTCTTTCTACCCAAAAGCGCAAAGAGTTTTATGCTTCGCAGCTCGGACGAGAATTGAGTGCTTTGCCCGAATCTGTAGTTGATGAATGTTGGCAAGGATGGACCGATAACTATGTAAAGGTTCGTGTACCTCAGGCAATGCCGGACATCCCTGGCTTTTTTAATGTACGTCCAACTCAACTTATTAAAGATCACACCATAGCCGAAACAGCATCACCGCGAACCGTCTCAGAAGCTTCGGGCTACATCCCGTTGATGTCCACATGAACTCAAACAAACGCATAGCGCTGCTGCTTGAGTACAATGGCAGTGCTTTTTCCGGATGGCAAGTTCAGCTCAATGCACACACTGTGCAAGCCGAATTAGAACGCGCAATGCAGCAGCTATCAGGCCGGCAATACAAAGTGATTGGCTCAGGGAGAACTGACTCTGGCGTACATGCCGCTGGTCAAGTAGCGCATGTGGATCTTGATGAGAAGTGGACAATTCCAGACAGCAAGACGGTGCTAGCGCTCAATAGCCGACTCAATGCCGCCGTTAGAGTTCTCGATGCACAAGTTGTATCCGAAGAATTCCATGCTCGATTTGATCCTACTGCACGAGAATATTCCTACTTGCTGTCGGAATTTCACTCCGTGGCACTACAGAACCGCGTGTGGCAATGCGGACGAACCTTGGACTTAACGGCAATGCAAGAAGCCGCAACAGTATTTGAAGGCAAGCATGACTTCACGTCGTTTTCTAAAATGAATCACGACACCAAGTCATATATCTGCAATGTGCAACAATGTTCTATCCATGAAGTGCGTCGTGGAATATATCGCGTTGCGATTCGCGCGGATCGATTTGTGTACGCCATGGTGCGCTCCATCGTATCGGCCATTGTTGAGGCCGGTACTGGTAAGCGCAAGAGCAATGAGCTAGCACAAGCATTGCAAGAGAAGAACAGACAGTTAAATGCCGCGGTTGCACCACCGCATGGACTCACCTTGTACAGGGTGCAGTACCCAACTGATGTATTTGCATCGTGGTACACTGGTGACAGTCGGCACATGAAATCACATATCACAGCTTAGCTACAGGAGAAGTAGAATGACAGGACTATGTATCGGGTTAGATCCAGATCCTAAGAAAATCCCCGCACACTACGGTACAGGCGCCGAGGGTATGGAGAACTTTATTGAGTCTGTTATTGAATCTACAAGTCATGTAGCTCGCGCATACAAACCCAATTTCGCGTTTTTTGAGCAATATGGTCCAGAGGGTGTCAATGTGCTGTATGGATTGCGGGACATGATTCCGATAGAGATTCCCATTATTGGCGATGCCAAGCGCGGTGATATCGGCAACACATCACGTGCGTACGCGCGGTCGGTGTTTCACACTATGCACTTCAACGCCATAACGGTCAACCCGTTTATGGGCAGCGACTCCGTACGACCGTTTTTAGAATATGAAGGCACCACTGTGTATGTACTCGCACTAACGAGCAATGCTGGCAGCGCGGACTTTCAGCGCTCTTTGTGTGGTAGTGAACTCATGTACAAACGCGTCATCAAGTCAAGTATAGCATATGCCATTGATCAACCGGGAACAGTAGGGTTTGTTGTAGGCGCCACACATCCGGACGAACTTCGTGAAATTCGCGACATGGTACCTGAATCGCCATTGCTTATACCCGGAGTTGGTGCGCAGGGAGGAGATGCAGCAGCAATTGTTGCTGCCAACAATGGCGGGCCAGCATTCATAAATGTATCTCGCGGTATCCTGTATGCAACCACTGAATCAGACCATGCCTCTCAAACCCGCATGAAAGCTGAAGAGTACGCGAAAATACTGAATCAATAACATGAACAAATGTTCATGGTGGGTTCATTGTAAGGTCATTGAAACTGCGGTAGTTTTGTATTCGTAAAGGCACAGCGCACATGTTGTGCCTTTAGTTTTGTACAACAACCGGAGCAGACCGGAATGAGAGTAATCTCTCGAATTCGCACAAGACACATTGTGCTTTCAAGTATCTTTACAGTTCTTTTGCTTTTGGCAGGATGGGTGTATGACTCATCTTTAGCTGGGGAAACCCATCAGGCACAGGCCGTAGATGTGGCAGCAGCCGAAGCGGCAATTGAACTTGTACCACAGGTAGTGGAGACTGTGGTGGATGAAGTGACGTTTCACAAAGAGGGAACGGCTTCTTGGTATGGTCCAGGATTTCACGGACGTTTAACTGCCAACGGAGAAATCTACGATCAATTTGAGTACACGGCAGCGCACAAGAAGTTGCCATTTGGGACTATTTTGCGTGTTACGAATCCAAACAATGGACGCAAAACACTAGCACGTGTTAACGACCGCGGACCGTACATCGGCGACCGCATCATTGACCTCAGTGAAGCAGTTGCGCAAGAGCTAGATATAGCACTTGGCAAGGTAACAATTGAAGCATTTTTACCGGTTGGCCGCAAGCGACTCAAGCATTTGCCAACTGAGCCATTGTCTGACACCGTTCTCATCAGTTTTAACCGCGACATCGAAGCGGTTCAGATTGAAGGCGACCTGCAAACAGTCTACACAACGACTGATTTCACGCAGGCTATGCGCAGTTGGGAACGCGGATCAGAAGACACATTCTTGCGAATAGTGGAATTGAGAAGTTCTGAAGAACATTTGAAGATGGCGCGCAAGATGATTCGCGCACATCGCGGATCTCCATACTACCGCTACGAAATCGTAAAGAAGAGCCTGCAATCCTAGCAGGCTCTTTTTTTATCCGATAAGTCTTATCTTGGGGCAATGGTAACCATTTCAAATACAATGCGTTATGCCGTGCTAGCCCTCGTACTGGGGCTTGTGACACAAGCATGCTTATCGCCAGTGCGCAACCGCATATTCCCCGACAAGGAACGAGAACGCCCCGAAGAAACAGCCGCTTCGGCACTGCGTCCGCCAGATCTGCAAGGAGTACAAACCATCCCCAACAGTGCTCGCGACACTGTGTATGTAGACCAAAAAAGAACCGAGCAGAGTGGAAATGCTGACAATCAGCCTTCGAGATTGCAAAATCCTCAGCAGCAACAGCAGCAACAGCAACCAAGAGAAGCAGACGGACAACTTCCCGGATCGGACTATATACCAGACCTCAACATCCCAAGTGTATCGCTTGTCTCGGAATTCGAAAATTCACTGAATTTGTTTGATCAGGGGCAGTATTCAAAAGCTTGTGATCAATTCGAAAATTACACGCAGTTGTTGCCTGAAGGCGACTCATTGTGGTTTGAAGCATTGCTGATGCAGGCTGAATGTCGCATTCTAAAATCTCGCTACTGGGAAGCCGCTAGAATTCTGGAATCAGCGAGTTTGAAAGCAGACATTCCATTATCGGTGTACGAAAAGACGTTGTTGCGTCTTGGTCAAACATATTGTTTGCTAGACGACAAAGCCAAGGCAACCGAGGTTTTTGACGTGTTTTCGGCGATGTTTCCCGAATCTCCGTACCACCATTTAGCAAATTGTCAGGTTGTAGAACAATAATACATTGCGCTTGCGTTTTGACCGCATCGCTTGAGTCCTTATTTTTGTTCGCTTGTATTAGTTAAGCAGTTTGCAAACGTTGAGGCTTGCCTTATATCATGTCACACAATAACAATGAAGAACGGTACGCATTAATTCTCGGCGCAAGTAGCGGATTCGGAAAAGCATCAGCTCGCGCGCTAGCCAAAGAAGGATTTCATATTATTGGAGTTCACCTCGACAGAGCCGCAGGGATGGCTCAGGTTGACGAGCTTCGCGAAGAGATTCACGGCATGGGCAGGCGTACATTGTTTTTCAATTGCAACGCGGCTGATGAAGGCAATCGCGCCAAAGTACTCGCTGAAGCCAAAGCGGAGCTAGAAGAAAACAATGGTACCATCGGTGTGTTGTTGCACTCGTTGGCCTTTGGTTCGCTGTTGCCAATAATTCCAAGTGAAGCATTTCCGAAAGTGCTTACCAAGAAGCAAATGGAAATGACCATGGATGTCATGGCCAATAGCTTGGTGTACTGGACGCAAGATTGCGTCGCCAACGGCGTTATGGGAGAAGGAGCGCGTGTATTTGGACTCACGAGCGCGGGATCAACCCGTTGCTTGCCAATGTACGGTGCGGTGTCTGCTGCAAAAGCGGCTATGGAAGCATATGTTCGCCAGCTCGCATACGAATTGGCACCACATGGAATTACAGCCAATTGCATTCGCGCGGGTGTGACCGACACACCAGCATTGCGCAAAATTCCTGGAACAGATGAAATCATCAGTTCTGCCACCAACCGCAACCCGTATGAGCGTCTCACAACACCAGAAGACGCCGCCAATGTCATTGCTCTACTCGCACGCCCAGAATCATACTGGATCAACGGCACAATTGTTGCCGCCGACGGTGGAGAAGACGTGGTTGACATGACGTGGAAGGGCAGCCGCTAGGCACTCAACTCCACACTCAACACAAGTAAAAAAGCCCATGCGAACAACTCGCACGGGCTTTTTGTTTTTTGGGCGATCGCGGTGTATCTTTTTAGCCTAAACCTATGTGCAATGTTATCGAGTCTGTATGACTGTGCCTCAGTACAAGCGAATCAAACAGCTACTAGCGCTGGAAGGGAAGGTCACTTCGCACCAGGTTGAAATGGTGCTCAATGAAAACCCAGACAATTCCGTAAAGATACGGGCTGTTCAGAGATATTTGGCCCAACTGGCCGACTGGGGAGAGTGCCAAAAAGAGGTAGTTGGTAAAGCTACGTATTGGGTAGCTACACCCGAAGCTCAGATGAAGTATCCAACTGCCACCAATGCCACGGAGTTGCTTGCGTTACATGTAATGAAGGCGCAGCTTGAGCACTTTCGAGGTACTACCTTGGAACAGGTTTCAAGCACTTTATTGGAAGAGCTTGAAAAACAATATCCGGGCCGAGCGTTTAGGAATTCACCGTACACGCATTTGGGATTCGGAAACTTTGACTACAGTGCCTATACGAATGTTATTGACACACTCATCCACGCAATCGTTGAACGTAGAAGTCTAACACTTCACTACCAAAGTAGAAGCGGAAACACTAGCAAAAAGCAAGGATTTCCATTGGGGATGTATGAACACAATGGTGGCCTGTATATTGCCTTGTTTGCTCCGCAGAATGGCACGAGGCCATTGCGAGTTGAGGGGATTGAACGTCTCGAGTCTAATGCACAGACAGGAGTAGTAGTTCCTGCTCATGAACTAGACAGATTCATGAAATCTAGATTTGGGATAACATCTGGTCAAGATGCAACACTTGAGCAGGTTGTTTTGCGAGTTGTTCAGGGAAAAGAATCATATATCACAAATCGCAAATGGCATTGGAGTCAGAAACTCGTCCAAGATCAGTCAGGTCAAAGTAGGCTATACCTAAATGTACCAATCAACCAAGAGCTGTGCGGATGGATTCTGAGTTGGGCAGGTGTTCTTGTTGTAGAGTCTCCAGAAAGTTTACGTACTCAGTTGAAAAAAAACATAGGGGAATTAGAACTTATTTGATGGGCGTCAAAATGTGACGCTAATAGTGTAGTACCTTTAAGCTGTCAACTCTTCATAACTACTAGTCTTTGAGCATATCTTTGGATTCTACGTTTAGACTTTGGGCAAAAACAAATGAGCTGCAGTTCGACTACAGTGCTGAGAATTGGGACTATCATCCTTTGGTTTGCCACCTGCTCGATGTTGCCTGTGTAGCCAAGCTATATCTTGAGCAATGTCCATTTTTGTTAGACAAATTTTACGATTTGTCCACAAAACACATTGAGAAAGGCGAGTTGAGTCGAGTTATTCAATGTGTTGCTGCTCTACATGATATCGGAAAAATATCATGGAACTTTCAACGAAAGTCAGAGAAGGGCTGGCAATCTGCATTTCCAGACAAGAGCCGCCCGGCAAATACTCCATATGATCACGGAGAGGGTGGATTGTTTCTTTTGGATGTAGCTGGAGTGAAATCAAACATAGAGTGGATTGCACCAAATATCCAATTGTTAGCTGCATCATGCTCGCATCATGGTGTGAGGTACAACACCCAAATAGCACATAGTAAATCTCTTGTAAGGGAGTACTTGAGGGTTAAGTCAAGTTTTGAAACTCTCTTAGATTGTTTAGAAGCTGTTTTACAAGTGAAAATCCCTGGACAGCAGATTGGCGGA
>JAUHYX010000349.1 GCA_030426285.1 bacterium | reverse complement strand
ACCTGGTCTGTTTCATCGATAAGAACATAAGGATGCAACAGAGTTTGCAGTGAATCCATTCTCGGGAACACATTTTCTGGATTGAACACGCTGGTCCCGAGCTCGTGCAATCGTTCAATTAAAGCAGCTCTTGTAACGGGATGAATCCAAGCCCGTTCGGCCCAAGGATTGTCAAAGTTGTACTCGTTGGACGACCGCGTTATTGGGTAATTCATGAAATGATAGGTTCCCATCGTTTGGTCCAAGTCCCACGGTAGATACATCCACTTACCAGATCCATATATATCATTGTACATGAAGTAGTTGTGGTAATACGTACTACCCGACCCCAACAAGGCATTCATAATTATCGATGTATAGTAGTTGTCGATATCTACATTTTTATGCAGCCACTCCACAAATTGATCATCCGGAACATGATTGAGCTCGTGGATAAATCGCTTTAACGGATTCCAACCCGCGTCGACATTGTTTTTAATCTCCCACAACTGTGTAACGTCTTCGTACAGATTCATGCAAGCGCCGTCTTTAGTAGCCTTGTACAAGAGTCCACTCGGATCTAGTCCATTTGCCGACAGGTACTTTTCGTCCATGTTTTCTGTGAGCACATACACACCCCACAACTCACCATTCAAATACACCAAAACATGTTCGGCAGAAAAGCATGGTATACCTGCCTCGCGAAACAGCTCAGACGACACAACGGCATGCATATACGACATGTCCAAATACTCAGCATTGACATTCAGCCGATCGCGCCCATCGACGAATGGTTGGTCGTCGAATCGCAATTTCAAGCTCTTTTTGGGAAACTCTCTTGAACCATCTCCGCGAATGCGCATCGACACCTCACTCCACTCTACGCCCTGATACGAAAAGCCTACTGGGATATAATTGTCCTGTGACCAATGTTCATATAAGTCGTCAAAAGCGGTCTGATCGACTTCTATATGGATGCTCTTCAGAGGTTGCGCCTGAAGAATACATACATGTAAAAACGCGGCTAGTACTATACACAAGAGCTTCATATTTTCACCACAATTGACGAAACAGTTATGTGAGAGCCAGCGATAGTTTCTACTTCAATTTCAACTACATACTGTGCTGGCGGAAAACTAGACATCGGAATTGACACCTGAAGATCAGACACTTTTATTGCGTTGAGTGTTGGCAACGACAACTTACGCCCGTCGATTGAATACACATTGAGACCAATGATGTCACCGGCATCGATTTCCACAAGACAATTTGCCGTGACAGGGTTCGGAGAAACGCGCGAGGCGACTCCATTTGACACCTTCCAACTATTGGATTGTGGTGGTCCACTGCCAGGTGTTTCACCAACTCCATACGAAACAAGCCAGTCTGCACCCTGGTTGGAACGAGATCTGCTGTCGCGCATTTGAATGGAAACGGGACGACTCTCTTCAACTCTTGGCCACGGCGCTGTATTTGTATATGACATTGAAAACCACAGCTGTCCTTCTGGAGAAAAGAGAGTTAGTGTACCTCTATCTTGCAACCCCTTTTGAAGCCCGCCACTCGCAGTACACAAGGTTGCGTATTTGTC
>JAUHYX010000184.1 GCA_030426285.1 bacterium | reverse complement strand
TGAATGTATGCGAGAGGAAGATATGCTTGGTCAGTAATTCCGCCGGCCATTTCAATGACATCTAGAAGACGAGTTTGACCTTCTTCAATGACGAATGTGCCTGGAAACTTCACATGTCCACTTACGGCAACAGCGGCTTTGTACGAACTTTTCTCATCTTCCATCACCACAATAGAGGTTCCAGGCTGAATGCTGTGGGAAGCCCCATTTGTCATGATTTCTTCCCGTGTCATTTGCTGCGGCGCTTTTCCTGGCTCAAGCACGTACACGTTCTTGGCATCACCATTTGGCAACAGTCCAAAGCCGGCCTTCATGAGCAATTGCAAATTATCACCTTCGCGATACGCCAACACAGATGGTCGCACAACCGCGCCGGAAATTGAGATGTATGACACAGTTTCGGGTTCGAACGGCACGAATACTTGGTCACCCTCGCGCAAATGCGGATCAAAATTCTCTTTTGGAAAGACTCTGCCGCGAACTTCGTCGGCAACTTCACTTGTGCCATCCGCATGCATAACAACAATGTGTCGCTTGCCATAGTTGGCTACAAACGAAGTATTAGTTTCGGCCTCCAAACGCTCGGTTTCTACCTGAGAAGCACTCTTGTCGAGATCCGTTTGTGGTAGCTGCATGGCACCAGATTGCGAGGCAATTTTGATGGCCGTAGACACTTTTAAGTTTGCCGGGAGAGCATATAATCCAGGAAATGGGACATTTCCGCTTACTTCCACATACACTGTTCGGGGCTGCAACAAGGTCACATATGCATCATTGTTTGAGCGGCTTGTCACCACTTCTTGAATGCGCAATTCTGCATCCTTCAATGTCATGTCGCGCAAATCAACCTTGCCGATTCGCGGCAAAATAATCGCGTTTTCAGGAGAAACGCGCACTGGCACTTCCTGTTCCAATACGCCTGATAAGCGTACTTGAAGGATATCGCCAGGACCGATCCGGTATTGTTCTGCAACGATGACTTGGTCGTACGCACTCTGAAACGTACCCATGCTCTTCATGGCATTTGCAGCAGATTCAGCTCCATTACCAGCCAAAGACTGAAGTCGTTCTTCGATACCCATGCCACCGCTCTGAGCGAAAGCAGTGAACGCAGATGCGCACATCAACACCGCGACAACACAACTACAGATGTGTTTTATCATTTCAAGTATTCTCGTTTCAAAATGTCTACAATCCTGTCAGCTGCACCACCATCCCATAACGGCGGTACTTTCCCTTTTTTGAATCTATTATTCACCGGATCCTGCAACGCAGTTATCATATCTGCTTTGACTGGGTTCACCATCACATTTGTGCCGATGTCTACAGTCACAGGACGTTCGGTTGAGGTGCGAAGTGTGTAGCACGGAACTCCCAATGCTGTGGTCTCTTCCTGTATGCCACCGGAATCAGTGACAACAAAGCGCGCATTCATCATAAGACTTAAAAACGAAACAAAGTCCTGCGCAGGAATCACGGTTGTGTTCTCCGTCGGCTTCCAATCGAGTCCAAACTTTTGAATATTGTTTTCCGTGCGCGGATGCGCCGCAAACACTACTGGAACATGTTCAGATATCCAATCGATAACACTGAGCATATCACGCAGTTGTACTTCATCGTCAACATTGCTTGGACGATGCATAGTCATCAGGCAATACGCAGCTGGTTGCAGTTTTAAATCTGACAAGACCGAACTGTCGCGCGCGGCTGCTAGTGAGTCATACTGCGAGTCAATCATCGTATTTCCAACCGTATGAATGCGGTCTTCACTCCACCCTTCATTCACAAGGTGCAACTCGCCACTTGGCTCTGTGACAAATGCAATGTCACAAATGGCATCTGTGGCCACCCGGTTCACTTCTTCTGGCATAGATCGGTCGCCACTGCGCAAACCCGCTTCAACATGAGCAACTTTGACACCCATTTTAACAGCAGTTAGAGCACATGCGATGGTCGAATTAACATCACCAACCACGATAACAAGGTCTGGGTTATACTCTAGTATACACTCCTCAAACGCGACCATAATTTTTGCCACTTGCTGCGCGTGCGAGCCAGATCCAACATTGAGCATGACCGGCTTGGGCATATTCAGATCGCGAAAGAACACGTCTGACATTTTTTCATCGTAGTGCTGACCAGTGTGAACAATAATATGCTCTACATCGTCACCTGCTTTCACAAATGCTTTGTGGATTGGGGCAACTTTAACAAAATTTGGTCGAGCTCCGACCACAGATATTACTCGCTTATGTGCCACTGGCTGTGCCGTATTGTCGTTCAAAATAGCGTATGTACTCCTTGCTGATTATGCTTTGTATCCACTCCGCATTGTTAGAATACCAGTCAATTGTTGCCTGCATTCCTTGCGCAAACGAAACAGTTGGATGCCAACCGAGTTCGCGCGAAATCTTAGTGTTGTCCATGGCATAACGACGATCGTGTCCGGGACGATCTTTCACAAACTCAATAAGTGAATCTGGTTTATCAAGTGCGGTGAGAATAGTCCTAACAACTTCGATGTTTTGGATCTCGTTTTCAGCGCCAATGTTGTACACTTCGCCTTTTTTGCCGCGTTCGAGTACGGCCAAAACAGCTCGGCAATGATCCTCTACATGAATCCAATCCCGCACTTGTTGTCCATCGCCATACACAGGCAATGTTTTTCCATGGGAGGCTCGATGAATCATGAGAGGAATGAGTTTTTCAGGGAACTGAAATGGCCCGTAATTGTTGCTGCAGCGGGTAATACATGCGTCGATTCCATATGTATTGACAGCTGCGCGAACGAGAAAATCTGCGGCGGCTTTTGAGGCCGAATAAGGGTTGCCGGGGTCAAGTGGAGTTGTTTCGGTAAAGCGGCCTTCTGGACCAAGTGAACCATATACTTCGTCGGTTGAAACTTGCACAAACCGCTCGATATTCCCAGCAATCACTGGCTTGAGTAGGGCTTGCACGCCTAGAACATTTGTTTGCAGAAATTCATCGGCTCCTTGGATTGAGCGGTCGACATGTGTCTCCGCAGCAAAATTTACTATGGAAGATGGAGCATATTCATTGAGCACATTCTGTATGACAGCTTCATCACAAATGTTGCCATGTACGAACGTGTAGCGCGGGTGATCTTCAATGTCCTGCAGACTGATAAGATTGCCGGCGTAGGTGAGTGCGTCTACATTCACGACGGCATAGTCGGTCTCGTTCAACAACAATCGAACGAAGTTTCCACCAATGAATCCGGCACCGCCGGTTACGAGAACTGTTTTGGACATGCTTCCGTTTCTACTCTCTGTCAAGAATCCTGCAAACCTCAAAGATACGGAATCACAGCTCCAAATCCACCGATAAGCGATGTTGCGAGCCAATTGCCCCAAATGAGCTCACAGAATAGTCAATATCAAGTGACGTTGTTGTAATCCCAACACCTCCAGAAAAGCCTGCCATTCCCTTCGTGTCACCAGCTAGTGCATCGCGTCGCTGATTGTCATACCCCACGCGGAGGCGAATCACTTTGCTTAGATACAATTCACCACCCAAGGCAAATTGTGCTGGCATGTCTCCCAACTCAACACCTTCATCAGCAAGATGGTGAAATGTGAGATTTAAGAGGAGTGGAAGGCCGCGCAATCTGTGCGATACACCGAGGCGAACATCTAGTGGCAGCTCAACATTGTCATCTCCACCATCGCTCAACACACCGCCTGCGTGCAACACCGAAAACCCCAGAGCAACACGCTGTTCGGGCATCAAGTACAACAATCCTACATCCACAGCTGCTGCTGAAGCGTTGACATTGTCGAGTCCAACGCTCACATACTTAGCAGTAACTCCCCAAAACAAGGTTGAGTCGAACTGACTCCCAAGTGAAGCTGACAACGCAACGTCATATCCACCAAAATCTCCTGTCACAACTCCAAACTGATCTGCGCGTTCAAACGATCCGTAATTCACATAGTTGGCACTGAAGGCCATGCGAGCTGAGTCGCCGGCGAACCCAGCTCCCAACACATATGTGGCAGTACCGGCATTGATATCTAAGACATTTTTATGAATAGACATTTGCGCCCTACCCTCAGGCATCGTACCAACGGAAGCGGGATTGTAGAACACGGCAGACGGATCTTCGGACATTGTTACAAATGCGCCAGAGAGTGCCGCAGGTCGCGCAGCAGCATCCGAACGCAAGAACGAGAAAAAGCCATCATGTGCAAGTGCTGGACTAGAAAATGTGAGTGCCAAAGCACAAACAAGAAGCGTTGTTGTAGGTTTCATGCGGATAAACATACTATGAACACAAAAGTTGGCAAAGGCAATTACTTGTTCCTTTCAGAAATTCGCTCTGATGTAAAGGAATCCACAAACATTTTCGGCGGCCGAACGGGACGAAATGTTTTCTTGTCTGTGAAAACATGCACGGTTGTGCCAGTACCCAGGAGCTTGTCTCCAACACGCAATTTATAAGTTATTGTCAGGCGCGGCGAATAAACCATTTCGCACCGTGCTTCGATTTCTACGATATCGTCGTAAACAGCCGGCGATTTGTATTTCATGCCAGACTCTATGAGCGGCAACATCACACCGTGGTTTTCGAGCTCGCGATATGGAATGCCGTAGGCTCGCAGAAGCTCGTTACGCGCAGCTTCTAAGTACTCGTAGTAACGGCCATTATTCACAACGCCCATAGCATCGGTATCGGCATACTTCACTCGGATCTGTGTTGTGTGTTGAATGTCCACCACTACCCCATTTGCTCTCTTTCAATGACAGCAAACAGGTCGAGCAATCGCTCCAATTCTTCATTTGAGTAGTAGTCGATTTCAACTGTACCAGCTCCGTCGGGTTTCGATTTCAACTTCACCTTGGTTGCCAGTATTGTGCGCAACTGCGACTCTATTTCTCCTAACATAGAGGAGAACTCAGAGTCTTCTGGCTCTGGAATCTTGCGTTTTGGCGGTTGTTTCTTAGGTCCGGACTTAGGCTCAGGAGCCGATTTCTTGGCTCGAAGTGAATCTACCGCAACAGAAACAAGCATGCCTCCCTCAACCAGTTTGGCAAGCTTTTCTGTAAGCCGGACTGACAGTTCGTGCTCAACCACTGCCTCGTAAGTGGCCAATATCTTGGCTTCTTCGCGTATACCCAACAACGCGCGTGCATGCCCCATAGAAAGCTCTTTGCGCCGTGTGGCATTGAGCACTTCATCAGGCAGGCGCAACAAACGCAAGAAATTGGTGACTGTTACGCGATCTTTACCAACTTTTTGTGCGACTTGCTCCTGTGTTAGTTGACACTCATCGATGAGTCGACGGTATCCTTTGGCGACCTCGATGGGATTCAGGTTGTCGCGCTGAACATTCTCGATAAGTGCCAATTCCAACATTTCTGCGTCGGTTTCAATTGGCACAACAAAAGCTGGAATTGTTTCAAGATTGAGATCGCTACAAGCGCGAAAACGTCGCTCGCCGGCGATCAATTCAAAACCGCCGTCTTCAACTGGACGCACGGTAACAGGCTGGATGACTCCTTTTTCGCGAATACTCTCTTTGAGTTCTTCGAGTGCAACAGGATCAAAATCGGTTCGCGGTTGGAATGGGTTTGGTCGGATCAACGATATGTCAATTCGTGCGATACTGTCGCGCAACTGATCGGCATCTGCTTTACCAGAAACGCCACTTCCCTGCAATACATTGTCGGGGATCAGTGCTCCAATTCCTTTTCCTAACGCGCTTGGTTTCTTGTTTTTCATACTGCTACAACTGAGCCGAGAATTTCTTGAGCTAATTCGAGATAGTTTTTGGCACCGGTTGAAAGTGCATCATACAGCAACACAGGCTTGCCGTGGCTAGGAGCTTCAGACAAACGCACGTTTCTGTGAATAATCGTTTTGCAAACTTTGTCGCCTAAGTGTCGCTGAACTTCGCTCAATACCTGATTACTCAAACGCAAGCGGCTGTCGTACATCGTCAACAACACACCTTGTATATCGAGTGTCGGGTTGAGTTGCCGGCGCACAATCGAAATTGTGTTGAGCAACTGTCCCAGCCCTTCCAATGCATAGTATTCACATTGCACCGGAATGAGTATAGAGTCAGCAGCTGTCAAGGCATTGAGTGTCAGCAATCCCAATGATGGTGGACAATCAATAATGATATAGTCGTACTGCGAGCGGATGTCTTTCAAAGCACCTCGCAACACCCGTTCGCGGTGCGGCAGATCAACAATTTCAATCTCAGCTCCAACAAGATTGATATTTGATGGCAACAGAGACAAAAACGGCATTTGCGTTTCTACAACAGCCTCAGCAGCAGATGCGCCGCCAACCAACAGCTCATACACCGAGTGTTCAACTTCATCTGTGTCAATGCCAACGCCATGGCTGGCATTGGCTTGGGGATCAATATCAATAATGAGTGTTTTCTTCTCGGCGGCTGCGAGAGAGGCCGACAAATTTATGGCTGTGGTTGTTTTACCAACTCCACCCTTTTGATTTGCTATTGCAATTACTTTACTCATGAATTACTCATCATTAGATACATGTGTTGCCAATGCTTGGTCTTGCCCATCGCGCAACACGGGATTTGACTTAGACAGATCAAAAAAATAGAACAGAAATGCAGACAGAACAAGTGAATGTGCAATTGTGCCGTCAAGAAGTAGAGCTGGCACTTCCTTTATGGGAACCAATTGCACGTGTATGTCTTCGTGCATATCCAAATTCTGCTGGGCGACCTTGGCACATCCGCGCCACACGTACATGTAACACTTGTTGTTCAGCCATGCTGGGTTAGGGTCTGCAACTCCGAGAAGCTCGGCTTCAGCACTTGAACCAAAACCAGTTTCTTCCAAGCATTCACGCTCGCCAGCTTCGCGCGGGTCTTCCCCAGACTCAATCATGCCTCCAGGTAACTCGAGCGTCACTTCGTCAGTGCCGTGACGATACTGCTCAACGAGCACAATGTGCCCGCTCTCTGTCACAGGAATGATGTTCACCCACTGTGGAGAATCCACCACCACAAAGTTTCCCGTCACACCAGTTTCAGGATGTGTTCGAGACACTTCGTCAATTGTAAAGATACGGGTTTCCAACTGACGTTTTCTGCTGTCAGTCTTCCATTTTTGAACAGACACAATGAGTCCTAGAGTAAAATGAGTTACGCTGTTCAGGCACTCCTGAGCAGCATGAGAGCTCCGCAAATTACGTAAATCACAACAAAGGCACTTCATTTTGACCACGCTTTTCCGTAAAATCTCGGTTGGTCTTGGAGAAGTATCCCGCAAGAACAGAGTTTTGAGGAGTATCTATGAAAAGTGGAATCGCGATAGTACTGGCGCTGGTATGTTGTTGCAGTGTAGTATCTGCGCAGCAGCCTGAAAGTCTTTTTGATTTTTCAGTACCATTTGAATACGAGCTCTCGAACGATCTCATACCTGGCGTGACGGGTGAAGCCAACCGTGAAGTTGTTGTAACAGACGGTCATTTTGTGTTTGCCGACACCCAAGAACGCATG
>JAUHYX010000183.1 GCA_030426285.1 bacterium | reverse complement strand
ACACATCTTGAATTGCGTTGAGGAGTTCTACACCCTCTGCAAGGGGTTTCTGGAATGCTTTTCTTCCTGAAATGAGTCCCATTCCGCCTGCGCGTTTGTTGATCACTGCAGTTGCGATGGCGTCTGCCAAATCATTGTTGCCACTCGCACCGCCGGAATTGATGAGCCCAACTTTGCCCATGTATCCATTGGCAACCTGGTATCTACACAAATCGATTGGGTGATCGGTGCTCAGTTTTTCGTACATGTCTTTGTGCGTCTTTGCAAATCCAATTTTCGTGAATCCGCCATTGTTTTCAGGCAGTTTCTGTTTTACAATGTCAGCACCGAGTGTGGCTCCTAAGTGGTTTGCTTGACCTGTGACATCAGCTGCCAAATGATAGTCTTTGTCTTGCTTAAAGTCGCTATTGCGGGCGTAACACCATAGAATTGTTGCCATCCCGAGTTCATGTGCGTAACTAAATGCTTCCGCAATTTCGACAATCTGACGATTGCTTTCAGGTGAACCAAAATAAATTGTCGCCCCAATTGCAGCAGCACCCATATCATATGCCTGTTGTACTGTGCCAAACATTATCTGGTCGTACTTGTTGGGATATGTGAGTAATTCATTGTGGTTGATTTTCACAACGAATGGGATCTTGTGAGCGTATTTTCGAGATACCATCCCTAGGACACCAAATGTACTCGCTACAGCATTGCAACCACCCTCAATAGCAAGCTCGACGATATTCGCTGGATCGAAGTACGCTGGGTTAGGTGCAAACGAAGCACCTGCTGTGTGTTCAATTCCTTGGTCCACCGGCAGGATAGAAACGTAGCCAGTGTTGCCCAAACGACCATGTCCCAAAATACGTTGCAAATTGCCTAGAACTCGGTTATTGCGATCTGAATCTGCAAAGATTGAATCCACTGAGTTCGGCGAAGGAATAGCGAGCTGCTCTTGTGGAATGGTTGTACAAGTATGCCCCAATAAAAACTCGGCTTGTTCACCCAAACGCTCTTGGATCGTGCTGAACATGATTGTTCCTCTGAGAATTGATTTGATAATAAAAAAGCCGCTTCGAAACATCGAAGCGGCTTTGTGGTGCGGAAAGCGGGAGTCGAACCCGCACGCCCGTAAGGACACCACCCCCTCAAGATGGCGCGTCTGCCATTCCGCCACTTCCGCAGTGCAGATTTCAAATTTACGGCAAAAGAAAATTCAGAGCAAGAACTAATGAAATTATTTACGGACAACTGCTAGCTTCAACACTGAGGAGCTGTCTTGCGTTTCACTGCCTACACCAATATAGTACACTCCTGTAGGTACGAGCTCTCCGCGTTGATTTGTGCCATCCCAAACAACTTTTTGTGAGTCTCCTGCATCGAGCACGCGTACAACAGTACCGTCAATAGACGCAATATGAACACTCGATTCACCTGCCAAACCTTCTACAACTACATAGTCGTGCTGTTCTGGGGTGAAGGGCTGAGGATAACAACGCAAGTTCGAGAAAGATTCATTTGGTGTGAGTGAGGTGGTGTGTGCGACTGACAAGCCCTCATTTGTGCCAATTAAGCACCGACCATTGAATGCGTCAAACCCAATGCTCAGTATATCATTCGAAACAAGCAGCGAGTTGTCTGTGTTGTACTCGTTGATAATCTCGATGCCATCTGGATCTAAAACAAAAACGCCTTCTTTGGTTGCAACCCATTTGTTGTTTTGTGGGTCAACTGCGATGTCAACAATAGATTGGCCCTGCAGCGCAGATACTTCGCGCATAAACAGGCTAGAATTTGTGAGAACTGCACCGGGATTAGCCAAAACATATAACTGATCTGTTGTGCCTATCCACAAAGCTCCGTCTTTGTCAGAAACGAGGGTCGTTTGACTATTATCACCCAAAATGGAATTGGAGGATGTCAATCTACCCCAAACGTCATCTGCCTCAGAAACTGTATTGCGTCCATTCCAATACAGAATGCCTTGTCCTTATGTGCCTCCTACAAATACTGTACCTGAGAGGTCGCGCGTGGCAACAGAATACATGAGTTCGCCAAGACTAAAGGGTGGGTACAGATTCGAGCAATTGTCGTTGTTGTCAACGAGTACCAGGGCATCGGTATCGACATTTAGCAATACATGTGTGCCAAAGTAGCCTTCGGACACACTGCCACCAAGCGTGAAGTCAGAGCCGTCTTGAAATGGCTGCATACAAGAATTGTTGTAGTTGAAATAGCGCAATTCTTGATAGTTGTCACTTGGCGAAAGCATTGCGGTGCCACGCCCCCATGTACCAACCCAAACCGTTCCATTTCTAGATACATCCAGAGTGTAGCAGTCGTTGCTCAATACTTCTGGGTCGAGAAACGTAGAGAAATTTGTCCACTCACCATCAACAAATCTACTAAACCCGCTTCCGGAAACTTTGTTAGATGCGGTCCAAATACTGCCATCTTCAGTTGCGCCAACCCCTGCAAATCTATTGTCAATCGGCGTAGGTGGGGCGATGGTGAGAGTGTCGCCGGGCTCTTTCGGGATTTGCAAAATGCCACCGGCTCGCGTGAGCATAACTGGTTCATTTGGATTCAGCGAAGGTAGAAAAGCGAGTTTTTGAATGCTACGTGCACTTCCTGGTACCTGTTTGAAATAGTGACCACTGTATGAAATAGTGTTTTGCGGCGATGTATAATACAGGCGATCGCCAATTGAGAGAACATTCTGAATGCCTTGATTCCAAGTTCTCGAGACTTCTAGTGTATCTAGTTCATTGAGCCTGGCGACAATCGTGTCTCCGGCCACATACAATTCTTCATTGTGCACAGTAAACGATTGAAGTCTCGTTAGATCTGGATAATCTTTTATCGGAACTGGCTGCCAAATGTCGGGGTTGCGAGGGTTCAGCCAGAATGTCTCGTTGAGCTCTGCAAAAACCACTCCCAAGCTCGTTGTCACGTACAATCTATCCTTGAACACATGCATTGCCGTCACCTCAGGAGCTGTTTTCTCACCGAATACGGTAACGGTTGAGAGAAACACCTCGCGTTTGGTATCGAGCAGAGCCAAGCCAAAATCACCACCAATCAGTGCTATTGAATCGAGAAAGATGATGTCTCGAATTGCAACACTCGCGAATTCTGCCTCTTTGGCGTTGATATCAGTGATATGCGTCCATTCACCATCGCGAAACACTTCAATGTAGCCGCTAAATGTACCAACAAAAAGAGCTTGTTGGGTTGAATCCCAAGCAAGTGCGGTGGCATTCACATCGAGCAGGGCATTGATATTGCGATACTCAGTAGTTTCACCTGTGCTAGGTGTGTACAGAAACACGCCACCTGTGGTAGCAGCCCATACATTGCCTGAGTCTGTTTCAACAACATCGACAATATTGAGCATTGATGTGTGTGTGTCCCATGACAACACTTCTACTTGCTGAGCTCGTACAGACATTGATGCAAGAACGAGTAAACAAGCTATTGGTATTCGGATCATGTGGCGAAAGAATCTTCTGTTGTACAAGAAAAAAAGCAACATACCATGTGATTGCTACCAACTACAAGGCACTATTTCGTATCTGCTACAATTGTTTTAACAAGGTGGCCATCTCTACAGCGGCAAGCGCTACTTCTTCACCCTTGTTGCCAGCTTTTGTACCTGATCGCTCAAGAGCTTGTTCAATATTCTCGGTTGTGAGAACGCCAAACAGGCACGGTATACCTGAATCCAATCCGGCTTTGCTAATACCGCTGGTGGTTGCTGAACACACATAGTCATAATGAGTTGTGGCACCGCGAATGACAACCCCCAATGCTATTACAGCATCGTACTTGCCGGTTGCGGCAATTTTCTGGACAGCGAGTGGCAGCTCAAAACTACCGGGGACGTGAACGATTGTGACGTCGTCTGAAGAAACTCCCGTGCGCCTTAGGGCATCTACAGCACCTTCTTTGAGTCTGTTAACAATTGTGTCGTTCCATCTCGAGGCTACGATAGCTATGCGTAGGCCTGCCCCTTGAAGTGTACCATTGATAGTAGTCATGGTGTTGTTCTGGTTGGTTGTCAAATGCAAAAAATGTGTGTCAATGAACGTTGTTTACTTCATGCCGAACTCTTGCAAAGCCGTTGTCAGCATATCTTCGTCCATCACAAATGTACCAATATTTTCTCTGTCGTAGTTTCGACTACCGTGAAAATCGCTGCCACCTGTTGACACTAACCCTTTCATACTCGCAAATGTCAACAATGTGCTCGTCGTTCTATCGCGGTGCATGGGGTGAATGCACTCTATTCCTCGCATTCCTGCCTCGATAAATGTATCCACCCAATGTGCCGAAAATCCATGACCTGGATGTGCAAGAACTGCTGTGCCGCCAGCACTGACAATAAGCTGAATTGCTTCTGGCGTAGCTAAGCGCAATTTTGGAACATGAGCTGGCTTGCCGTCGGCTAAAAACTTCTTAAATGCTTTTTGGAACGAATTCACGAATCCTTGTTGCACCAACAATTGCGCAATGTGAAGTCTGCCTGGATTGTTCGGTATCTCGTCAATGTCGAGGGCAACACCCAACCCCTTCAACTTGTCGATGATGCCGTAGAATCGTTGTACTCTATGCGCCTTGCACTTATCACACCAATCACTCAACTCCTTATGTTGGGTGTTGATGTTATATCCCAACATGTGGATTTCCGTGTCTTTGTACGTGCTCGACAACTCAATACCAGGAACGATTCGCATGCCTTCCTGGTCGTCTGTTGTCAACTCAGAGTATGCCTGCACCGAGTCGTGGTCGGTGATACTCAGGGTGGAAATGCCACGCGACTGCGCCAGTGATACAAGCGCTGATGGAGACAGGGTGCCGTCGCTACACGTTGTGTGAGTGTGAAGATCTGCTTTCATATGGTTGCAAGGTACGAGATCATACCTATTCGCTGTCGATTTAATTATTAAATTTGCCCTGATCACCGTGTTCAACATGATTTTTCTACAAACGGATACCGCGATGAACACATGCCCGCTATTTTCATGGATGTTGGCTGTTTTGTTTTGCTTTTCGGCAGTGCCTACCACTGCCTCTGGCCCTGAGCTAGTGGCAATTGTGCCTTCAAATGCCTCAGCAACTGATGATATTGACGATACACCTGATTGGTTGTTGATTCGCTCAAATGGGGAAAATTTGAAGGATTGGCGTGTTGGACTTGACCCCGAGGGAACCAAGAGTTGGCGCATTCCCGAACGTCCACTCAGCGACTCATCCATCGTGTTGTGGGCTTCTGGAGATAATGTCGTGCGCGGTGGTATCGACGTTCGTGCGGGTGGATATGGCTTAGAACCTTGGAATGAAAAGGATGGTTGCAGAATTGACTACGTTGTTGATTTGCACGACACCCTTGATGTTGTTGTTCAAGTAGCTAGTATTCGCGAAACACACCGTTTCTCACGCGCGGGGATCATTCTGCGGGCTGGCCTTCGCGAGGCAGAAGAGTATGTTGCTGTGTTTGCCAATGCCAATTCTGAATTTGAAGTGCATGTGCGACAACGCGACGAGTCTTCTGGGGATTTTGATCGAGTGGTCCTCAAACCGAGAACAAGTTGCAGATTTCCCAATGCATTCTTGCGAATCGTTCGCACAGGATCTCGAATTCAAGCATGGGTTTCTCGCGATAGTACGTATTGGAATGAGCAGGTGTTGGATACCGAGATTGCTTCGGCGCTTCCTTTTGTTGGTCTCTGTACCGTGAGTAGAGAACCAGGCGTTTTAACAAGAGCTGTGTATCGAAATCTAACCATCAATAGTGAAGTTGTCGACACAGAAGATCTGATGTCGAAAGACATCGATACAAAGGTGAAGGGAAGTGTGTCGAAGGCGCAAGATTTTCACGCTTCTTTTCGTCTCAATAAACAAGGTGGAAACGTATATCTATACCGACCGTCGGGACTCGTTCACGACATTGTTTCCTATCCTGCACTCGGGCCTGACATTGCAGCAGTGTCGTCGGACGATACCATCGCTTATTGGCACGTTACGAATCCATTTGATTCGATTCATTTGCGCAGTCGAGTTTTGGACGCGCCCATTGTCTCGCCGCGGTCCACAATCTCCGCATCTGCGAGCACTCATGTTGAAATACAGCCTGTGCCTGGCACAACAGTACGCTACACTACAGATGGAACAGTACCAACGGAGAGCTCAGAAGTTTTTCACAACAATACTCCACTGCCTCCCGGAGTGTATAGATTCAGAGTCTTTGGAGACGATGCTATAGCTTCACCAACGGTCACGCGGTCTTTTCTTGCGTTGCATAGCTCTTTGGATGTTGTGAGTTTGGTCGGTGATCCGTTTCACCTTACGTCTGAATCTGATGGTTTGCTAAAAAATACATGGTTTGATCATGAGGTCACTGGACATGTGGCCTTGATTACTACGGCTGATTCGTTGCTGCTTGACCAAGGAACAGGAATTCGGCTGCACGGGAATGCTGGTTCGCGCGTTTTGCCACAAAAGTCATTGCGCTTGTATGGTAGACAACAATTTGGTGAGGACTGGTTTGTAGCACCACTGTTTGGAGACAAAGCAAATGGTGAATTCAAGCGCTTGATTCTTCGCAACGGCGGTCAAGGTGAGTTCTGGGGATACTACAACATCCGTGAACGAGTCGACCGTTTTTTTCTAGCAGGTAATCACTCGGGTGTGGATGATCAGAATGTGAGCTTTATTGAGTACCAAGACGTCGTTATCGATGGTACAAACAAAGCACTCCACGAAGCTATGGACGCCTTGCGAACAAGTCAAGATCATGCCAGCACGTTTGCTGATGTTGTTGAGAGTAGATTTGATGTAGACAATCTCATGAAGTATGTTTCTGCTCAAATTTTGATTGACAACCGAGATTGGCCCTACAACAACCGAGAGATGTGGCGAGCAACTGACATTGGACGTTGGCGATGGATTTTGTTTGATACAGATATTTCGCAGGGTTTTAATTATTACAGAGAACCAGCTACGGACAATGCCTTTTATCGAGTGTTTGCATCTGAAAATACACATGGAACCAATCCACCTTGGTCAACTGAACTGTTTCGGTTGGTGCTGCTAAACGATGCGTTTAAGGCAGATTTTGTGAATACATATATCGACATGGTGAGCAATGAGTTTCAGATTGACACGTACCACAGTGTCATTGATTCAGCTGCGGAGTTCCTAGCTAGTATTCTTCCGCAGCAACGAGAACGTTGGGGAGGACAACAGCAATGGGAGGCATATGTTGATACGCTACACCTATTTGCTGATGTGAAGACTTCTCTAGCTCTAGAACATGTTCAGGAGTTTATGAATTACGGCGCAGCAACCTCACTTAATATCGATGTTGCAGATATTGGTTCTGGCTATGTGAAGATACGCTCAAAAGTGTATGAGAACTTTCCCGTATCACGACCGTTTTTTGTAGAGGCGCCAGTACAGGTCACCGCAATTCCCGCTCCAGGATACACATTCTCACAGTGGTCTGATGGTTGGGCTACAGCGAGTCGCACTTTTGGGAGTGAATCTGTTCTTGACGTAACAGCGGAGTTTCGTCCTCTTTCTGTGTCAGAGATCTCACCTCTCGTCATCTCAGAAGTTCTGTATGAGGAACAAACTGAGGAACTGGGCGATTGGATTGAGTTATTCAATCCCAATGCTTTTGATCTGAATATTGAGGGCTCACATGTACTGAATGGCGATGGTGATACACTAGTGCATGTAACTACTCCTATCTTGATTGAGGCAGG
>JAUHYX010000182.1 GCA_030426285.1 bacterium | reverse complement strand
CCAACAATCGCACCGTACTTGTTACCGCTATTTACGGCAGAACTTGCAGCAGCATTTCCGCGTGTTAAATTCGTAGTCAAAGAAATTCACACTGCCGCTATAGTTGATGGACTCAAACGCCGTTCACTCGACATTGGGCTGCTGGCACTCCCTATCTCAGATGTTGAGCTTGTTGAACAAGAACTGTACAACGAGCCATTTTTGGTTTTCGACTGCTCGAGCTCTGCTCTACCAACCTGCATAGACATTGCGCACCTCGACTACTCGAGATTGTGGCTCTTAAAAGAAGGTCACTGCTTGCGAACACAGGTTCAGAAAATCTGTGATCTATCGAGTGAATGTCAAAAAGTTGACCTCAATGTAGAATTTGAGTCTGGGTCAATGGAGAGTTTGTTGCGCTTCACAAAGAGCAATCGCGGCATGACAATCATTCCATATTTAGCTTCTTTAGAAATGTCGCCTGAAGACAACATGCACACCATACCGTTTGCTCCTCCAACTCCCTCCCGCTCAGTTGGCATACTCACTCACAAATTCTTTGTTAAGCGAAGACTAGCTGACGAGCTGACAAACATCATTCAACGTGCAGTACAACCTCTGCTTCCTGAACAACTCGAGACCCAAACCCTGAGTCCGCTGTAAGGGACTGAATGGGACATTGAAACGACATAGTGTCCATTCAGTCCATAGTGTCCATTCAGTCCATTCAGTCCATTCAGTCCATTCAGTCCATTGTCTCTATTGGCCTAAGTGTCTTTTGTAAAACTCAAAGGCATTATTGGCAACATCTACGCCGAGTTGGAGCCCGGCAACATTGTCGGCTTGAATGTGATAACCACCCAAAACGCGAGAAATACCAGCCATCTCGGCTGTCTTTCTAAATGTTGGGAACTCCAATGTAACGGTATCACCCAGGTTGTTTGGTTCTGTGAGATATCCAGGAACTAAACGTACCGTTTCGCCAAATTCGTCGCTGCCCGTATACAATTTTAGCGCTTGCGCACATGCGCCGCTAATTGTGCTGTGACCGGATGTGTAGCTCGGGAAAGGTGGACACAAGAATGTATCGGGAGAATATGGTCGCCATTCAGAACCCTTCATTTCTTTCCACCCTTCTTCTGGGCCAGCCCATCCATAAATTGTGCTGTCGCGATAGTACTCGTGCACTAAAGCAAATGGCCGTGCAAAATCATAATGCATTTTTGAATCCCATGAGGCGATGAATGCATCCATGGCAACGATCTGATTCAGGAAGTACATCTTGATGTCTTCGTCTAATGTGTGGTTGTCTCTTCTAGACACATCTTGAGCAAATTTCAACCAGTGTCCTGCTTGTTGAACCGATTGTGGGCCATCTCGCATGAACTCCACCAATGCTTTCTCTTCAGGTGTGATATTCGCCTGCAGATCAACGACTTCTTTTACCTCAATGGCCAATTGTTCAGAGCCAACCAATGGCGGTGGTCCTGGACGGAATTGCGAAGAGGAGTCCATAGTGATTGTCTTTACATGCGGCCAATGAGGTGTTAAACAACCTGGAGCAAACTTTCCGCCCATGCCATCAGAAAAGTATTTCGGTTGCCATTTGTTGAGATCATTGTTCTGGTCAACAGGATTTACGGGTTCATATTGAGTGTAATCCCAATATGTTCTCCCTTCAGAACCTTCAACTTCTGCATATTGATTGGAGCCGTCGTTTCTTCTTGCATCAATAACCATTTTTGCGGCTAGGTTACCTATACCAGCAGGAGTTGTGGGATCCATCGAATTATCCATGGGGTCGTACCCAAGCTCAACCATGCGATTTTTGAACAGCGTTGAATCGGTCCAGTAATAGTGCATCATAGCTCGGTAGAAAGCATAGCTGATGGCTTTCTCTTTATTTGCCAGTGTTTGTTCATCGGAAGGACGTCGCTCAACACCTTGTAAATACACGGGTATTGCGGCTGAATCATAGCGAGTCCACGCATCAAAGGCGGAGGTAAAAATCAACCCAAGAAATCGCGAAGAAATCGTTGGCCGAGGCTTGAACCGTTCGGTATCAAGTGCCGTTGCTTCAATGGCAGTTAAACTCCACTTGTGGGCAACGTTCTCGACGCCCTTTGGCTCTTCAGGCATTGTTTCTGTTACTGTCTCACCGTCGCTGCAGGCAACTGTCGCTAGAAAACCGGATACGAGGAGAATCCGTACAAACAAATGTTTCAATGTGGTATACTCTCAAATCAAAAAATGTACAAATAGTCGCAACAACAAGGGCATAGTTGTAATAAGTATAACCCATTCTATGGGAAACTGTCTCACTTTTAGTGCAATTTTTTACGAGTTGCAACACACATGATTTGGACAAGTTAATTCGGTTGAAATGTGCATTGAGTCGTAAGTTTGTACCATACAAACAGATATCCTGAATCAAGTAGCAAGATCTAATGTCGTTTAAAGAGGATCGTCCAAACATACATTTCGTGGCATATTGGGACAAACAAAATCCTAGAGGTACGTGGTCGGGAACGTCACATCAGCTGCGCATGGCACTGAAACAACTCGCTTATCTGACAGACACTGATGTGTCTCTATCCTTGAGTTTACAACGACTGTACAAGTTACTGAATGCCAGAGTGTTCGAAGGTGGCCTTGTATCGAGTCACACATACTCTCCTAATTTCCTCAAGGCTGTTGCAAACAAATTCCTTACCAAGCAAAACAGTGTTAAAGCAGACGCCATACTTGCGACGGACACATATGGTGTGCACAACTCGATACCGACCTGGTTTTACAGAGACATGGATGCAGGCGCAGTGCTACAAGCAAGACGCGAGCTAGGTTTTGCTCCGAAACCTTACGGTGCTTTTCCAACGAGCATGTTGGAAAAGACAGCAGACTGGCAAATGAAGCAGTACGAATCCTCTCAAGGGATTTTCTGCATGAGCGACTGGCTACGGGCAATACTCATAGAGCGGGGAATCCCTCCCCACAAACTTGTAACTGTACACGCTGGAGCGGATGTTCGTCCTGCCGCAATACGCCATCGCTCCGTTTCTGAGCGCCCTGAAATCCTGCTTGTTGGTCGAGAGTTTTACATGAAGGGAGCAGATTCTGTTGTTCAGGCCGTTGATATACTAGCTCGAGAGTGGCGGAAAGACATTCGCCTAACAATTGCTGGTCCGCGCCAATGGGAGATGAAAGAGCCACCAAGCGACAATGTGCGCTTTTTGGGTCCCGTCCCTCAAGCTCAAGTCGCTCAACTTTACAATGAAGCAACAGTGTTTTGCATGCCCTCACGCTTCGACGGCTTTGGGAAGGTGTTTGTAGAAGCTTTGGCGACTGGATTACCAACAATTGGGCGCAGCATACTCGCTATGCCTGAGTTTATTGAAGATGGTAAGAACGGTGCCCTGTTGCCACAAGAGAGTGAGAATGAAGCGCTCGTACTTGCAGAGTTGCTTCAAAAGACCCTGACCAGTCAAGACATATTTGACTACACATTTGAGTCTGCTCACACCGTTGCTCAGCGATTTAGCTGGGAACAAGTTGCAACATCAATGGTTCGTTCAATGACGAACACAGCGTAACATCAATTTCGCAACAAAAAAAGTCAAGCGCATTGGCCTACCATTCACTTTCACAAACTGTATATTTGCAGTGGATTTAAGAATTACATTCATGTTGGGGATGTCTGCCATCGTTATGTTGAAGAACTACATCATACCGCTGACTCTAATTTGTTTGCTACTCATGAACTACACTTCTTCTGCAGATGTTGTTATCAATGAGGTCGTTAGTAAAAATTCTGCTTCCCTCCGCGTTGGCAATACATCGCCAGACTGGATTGAGCTTTACAATTCTGGAACTACTCTTGTTGACCTTACAGGTTGGCGACTCAATGACGACCCGTCTTTCGGCACAGGTATTTTGCCGAGTATTTCACTTGGTCCCGGAGAGTTTCTCGTCCTCTTTTGTGCCGATGAACCTGTTCCAGGCAATGAGCACAAAACACTGCCGTTTAAGATATCTGGCACGGAAGGAGAGGTTCTCCATTTGTTTGATGAACATGGACAAGTGCAAGATATTGTTGAAATCCCGCCATTAAACGTGGATGTAGCCTATGCAAGAATGCCTGATGGTGCACAACAATGGGTGACACTGCCAAATGCTAGCACACCTGAACAATCTAATGTTCTGGGCAGCACTTCAGTTCTTTCGCCACCTCCGGGAGTATACAACCAAGAACTATTGAATGTAGAAGTTGCAGTTCCAGTTGATGGATCAGTCATCTGGATTCAGTCTACAAAGCAACACAAGGACGGTTCTCTCATTCACGCGACTGGGAGTGTTCTGTTTGAGCAAGACGATCAATTCCCTATGGTGCTAAGCGAGATACCTACCAATGATCAGTTGGAATGGGACAATTGGATCTGGAAGTCTCCAGAAGGTTCTTTTCCACATGCTCACTCGCTTTCTACTCAAATTCAATATGGTGTCAGCAAAAGTCCTACGAGACACTATACGTACGTTACAAATTCTGCGAGTGACAAGTTGGACAGTCTGCCAATTGTGCACATTAAGGTCGACAGTGCCGATTTCTTCAGCTATGACACAGGCATTTATGTTCCAGGATTTGTCGATACGAGCAAACCCTACTATGCGCGTGGCAACTACAATAACAAAGGTTCAGAATGGGTACGACAAGGATATCTTGAATTCTATGAGAATGGACGTTTGGGATTTGCCGACTCTGTTAAGTTTCGATTGCATGGTTCTGGTTCTCGCTATATGCCGATGAAATCGATACGCGTTACATTCTCCTCTGAGGTTGGACGTTCAAAACTGCACTACAAGTTGTTTCCAGAGGCAGAATTACAGGAATACAATGCGTTCATTTTGAGAAACTCGGGACAAGACCTCACCCAAACCTTGATGCGTGATGGTTTGCTTCAACGCATTGTCAAACGGGCGGGTATGGATGTTGACTTTCAGGAATATCGGCCATGCATTGTATTCTTGAACAATGAATTTTGGGGAGTTCACAATATTCGCGAGTTTTTGGATGAACGCTACATTCAAGATCACTACCCAAGTGTATCTGCTCTCTCACTTCTCGAACACGATCGAGACCCTGTAGAGTTTGACGGCATTAGAGCTGTGCACGGAACTGATGCTGATTGGCAAAATTTTCAGACGCAATTAGAAAATATGGGCGAGTTGGATGCCCAAGAGTATGCGATGGTTGCTGACTCTGTTGACATCTCAAATGTTATTGATTACCTGATAGTTAAGATGTATTTCGGTGTCAATGACTGGCCTGTTCGAAATGTGAAATTGTGGCGTCCAGAACCGGCCGGAAAGTGGCGGTACATGATATTTGATCAAGACGACGGTCTTCTCGATGCGCAGCACAATTCTATCGAACACGTGATGGACGAAAATGCTGATGGTTGGCCAAACGATGCATGGTCGACTCTCGTGTTTCGCAGACTGTTGAACTACGAACCTTTTAGACTACAGTTTTACAACAGACTCTCGTTTCTCGTACAACACGGATTGTCGCGAAATTCGATGAAGACAATTCTCGATGAAACTGTAGGCGAGATAGATTCACAAATGCCACGGCATCTTCGCAGGTGGAGGACTCCGTCTTCCTATGATAAATGGCGCGAATATGTCAGCGGCATGTACACCTTTATCGACGAACGGCAATGTAGATTCAACAGCATGATTCAAGACTATTGGGGTGACACATTGCGTGCACTTGAATGCGATTTGGCGACTCGACCAGAGGATATTCGATTGTTCCCGCAACCAGTTCACGACGAACTAACGGTGACACCTGTGGCTGTTGGTGACGTGAAGTATGTCGTGTACGATATACAAGGCAGAACGATCGTACATGGCACAGTGTACAGTGATTATACCGGTAGTGTGCACATCAAAATACCCGCACACATCGAGCCAGGGTTGTATCTCTTGGATATTCGCAGCGTTTACGACCAACAAGCTACCAAGTCAAAAATACCATTCATCAAGGAATAAGCATTGAAGATTGCAGTAAACACTAGATTGTTATTGCCTGGTAGAATTGAAGGTATTTCTCGTTTCATGTTTGAAACGTTGTCCCGAGTCGTAGCCTCACATCCCGAGCATGAATTTCTGTTTCTATTCGATAGGATGTGGTCGGAAGAATTTGTGTTCAACTCAAATGTCACGCCTGTGAAGATCCCACCTCCTGCACGTCATCCATTCCTTTGGTATCTGTGGCATGAATTGGCCGTTCCTTATGCTTTGCGCAAGCACAAAGCAGACCTGTTTTATTCACCAGATGGCATACTAACAACTGCAAACGTGTGCACGAACGCATTGACATTGCACGACATCAATTTCGTGCACAATTCATCCTATGCGCCAGGATTGGTCGGTGCGTATTATCGACACTATGTTCCAAAGTTCTTGGCAAATTCAGCGAGAGTATCTACAGTGTCGAAGTACAGTGCGCAGGACATTGCACGTGAATATGGCCTACAAGCTGGAGACATTGATGTAGTGTATAATGCAACGTCAAGCGGATTCAAACATCTTTCAGAACCTGCCACGCCGCTTGGTAAACGCTTGCAAACGCTGCCCGGATACTTTTTGTTTGTTGGACGAATACATGAACGCAAGAATCCGATTGGACTTGTGCGCGCTTTTGCGAAGTACCTGCAAGCGAAACCCAACGGCTTTCAACTGGTTTTCGCTGGTGCCACTATGTACAACGATGGTCCGCTCTTTGATGAAATTCAAAAGCTTGGCATTGACGACAATGTCATCTTTACTGGCAGACTCACTGAAGAGGAACTCAACGACGCCTATAGTTTTGCAACGGCACTCACATTTGTGCCGTTTTTTGAAGGTTTTGGTATTCCTGTGATCGAAGCAATGACATGCCAGACACCGGTAGTATCGAGTACTTCGACATCGCTGCCAGAAGTCTGCGCCGATGCGGCAATTCTAGTTGACCCACACGATATTGATGGTATAGCACGGGCAATGGAAGCAGTTTCTACAGACAGTAAAATGCGAGAAGACCTCGTGAAGAAAGGCCTACAAAGAGCTGTATCGTTTAATTGGGATTCTTCAGCTGTTGCGCTTTGGAACTCTCTTGAAAAGGCGATTGCTCCTGGTCAGTAAGCGTTATATTGGGGACTATTTGTGACAGGGCGAGGAACACTGCTAGAATAAAAACACTATCTCTGTGACCAAACTGATTGCCAAACACACTCACCAACATCTGCATACTGAGCACGATAAATATGCTGTACATTAACCATGCATAGTTGGCGGGATATTGTCTCTTTCGCAGTGCGATTAAACCGATCCAAACAACCCAGGCAAATCCGAGGGTTAAACAAACATATACAGGAATACCTACCTTGTGCAGCAGGAACAAATGGGAATTGTGCAGGTATGTAACAGACGTGGTAAAGTGGTTGATCGGGTCCCAAAACTTAAGCTCGGTTCCGAATCCGCGGCCGTACAACGGATGTTCAGCAATTTCCTCTAACGCAACTTGAGATTCCATCCCGCGCGAGCTAAGCGACTTACTTTTTGTTGGTGTGAAAATAGTTGCAATGCGGTACTCAACAACTGTAGACAATGCGTCAAATTTCTTGGGAAACATCTGCGAAATTGCTGCAATTCCAAACGCAAGTGCAGTAACCATATACAGCGGAATACGCCAGCGTTGTTTTCGCTTGGCTGTCACAAAAATGACAACAGTTCCAATGCCCCACGCC
>JAUHYX010000348.1 GCA_030426285.1 bacterium | reverse complement strand
ATTCTCGTTGGAGCTGTGATTGGTACAGCTACAGGTTTTATTGTTCCACGATTACATGAATTGTAAATGAAAGTTTCCCGTCTCCCCCTCCTGTTTCTCTTTGCATGCGCTTTGGTTGTTGTTTCCTGCTCGGAAGACGGCGACTCACCTGTGACTCCCAACGCTTCTGACTTGTTGATGTGTGTGCATCCGTATTTTTTCTCCGGCGTAACCGGTACGAGTTACACATTTGAAATGGATTCTCGTTTTGCTCCAGGTGACGTGTACTGCGAATGGCAGTTTGGGTCAGATGGTGAGATCGTGACTACGCAGGGAGAAACTGGTAGTATTCAGCACGAATTCAGTTCTGCAGGTGTTGACACCTTGTTTGTGCGATTGTACGACAAAGAAACTGACGGCTTGTTGAGAACTATTCTCAAATATGTGACGATACGAGAAACTGCAGATGGCGGAGAATTGGTTGCCATTCCTGGTGGCACGTTCTCGATGGGAAATGTTTCGTCATACGATGGCGTCTCAGCCGACTTGCTGGCGCGTGAACTGCCGGTTCGCACAGTAGAATTAAGTGCGTTTCACATGAGCGAAACTGAAGTCACACAAGCAGATTTTGAACATGTTATGGGGTTTAACCCTGTGCCTGAAAATTTTCGTGGTGATCAACTGCCGGTTGGTAGTGTAGACTGGATTAGCGCTATTGCGTATTGCAATAGACGCTCGATTATGGAGGGGCTGACCCCGGTGTACTCGTTTCTCGATACACTTGTGAGCTGCGACACAGTGGAAGATGCTTCGGGCATTGGCGTTGATGCTTCCGCAAATGGCTATCGATTGCCAACTGAAGCAGAATGGGAATATGCTGCTCGAGCGGGTGCAGAAACGCAGCTGTATTCTGGCAGTTTAGAAATTGGTGGACTAGACTGCACCACGGCTTCTGCTCAACTCGATGATATCGCATGGTACTGCGGCAGTAGCAACAGTACTATTCACGAGGTTGGACAATTGACACCCAATGAATTCGGATTGTTTGACATGTCTGGCAATGTCCGCGAATGGGTTTGGGACTTCTGGAGCGCCAACTACGAGGGGCTTGGAACACTTGATCCAACTGGTCCATCTGAAGGTGAAGCTCACGTATTGCGTGGCGGAAGTTTTCTTTCGTACCCACATACATTGCGTTCGGCGGCACGTGCAAAGGGTACATTGAGCTCAGGTGATACATTTGTTTCTTATGGCTTTCGCGTTGTGCGAAATCAGTAACAATCGGCATCAATCAGTTGCTTGCCAACGTGCTTGTATCACTGTACAATGTTGGTGTCAAACTGCAGGAAGAGTCCCGGTTGTGGCTGCACGGTATAGTGTTCGCGCAATGAGAATGGTGTAGCGAGAAACACGCCGGCTGACAAGTAGTTATTGTGATCAATCGCAAATTGGTATCCCAAACGGGTCATGGCCTGTATTGCAAGGACGTTGATCTCAACATCCGTAGAGCCATGTGCCTCGCTGAGTGTGCCATTGCTGTACGCAAATCCAGTTGGAGTAAGTATGTCACGATATGTGTTAGCAGATGAAGTTATAGGTATGGCGAGTGTTATCAACCCGTCAGCAAACCACTTGTGCTCACTGCGGTAG
>JAUHYX010000181.1 GCA_030426285.1 bacterium | reverse complement strand
ATCCTCAACAGACCCAAAGTTGCCTCGCCCAGCATTGTTGATCAGAATATCTAAACCACCAAACTCTTCTATCGTTTTTGCTACAGCAGTTTTTGCAAATGTCTCATTTGTAATGTCACCCGCAAGAATAAGAGCCTTTCCACCTGCAGATTCGATTTCTGTAGCAAGGGTTTCGAGTTCTGGAAGACGCCTAGCATTAATAGCAATGCTAGCTCCATATGCGGCCAGAGCCAAGGCTGTAGAACGTCCAATCCCAGAAGAAGCACCAGTGACGAGTGCTATTGATTTTGCGCTAATATCCATAGAATTTCCATTTTCGATGCTTCAAGTGTAATTTTGTATGTCTCATGACGAACGAACATCATTTTTTATACATATACAACGGTTTAACCAAATGAAGATTACCGTAATTGGAGCAGGTAATGTTGGAGCAACTACTGCTCAACGCGTTGCCGACCGCGAACTCGCACATGAGTGCGTAATTGTTGATATCGCAGAGGGAATTCCACAAGGTAAAGGTCTCGACATGTTCGAAGCTATGCCGGTTGAGGGTTCAGACACACGTATCATCGGTACAAATGGCTATGAAGAAACAGCGAATTCTGACATCGTTATCATGACGGCTGGATTGGCTCGCAAGCCTGGCATGAGCCGTGATGATTTGTTGGCAAAGAATGCGCAAATCGTAGAGTCTTGCGTGAAAGCAGCTTACGAAAAGTCTCCGAATGCCTACTTCATTATCGTTTCTAACCCACTTGATGTGATGACACATGTTGCCCTCAAAGCAACAGGACTTCCACGCAATCGCGTTCTCGGTATGGCAGGTGTACTGGATTCAGCGCGCTACCGTACATTTATCGCAATGGAACTCAACGTGTCTGTTGAAGACATCAATGCGTTTGTTCTCGGCGGCCATGGAGATTCAATGGTACCATTGCCTCGTTTCACAACAGTTGCTGGTATCCCAATTAGCGAATTGATGCCGCAAGAACGCATCGATGCAATTGTTGACAGAACGCGCAAAGGCGGAATCGAAATTGTTAACCACCTGAAAACTGGTTCTGCATACTATGCACCGTCTGCTTCAGCTGTTGAAATGGCTCAGGCAATCATTCGCGACAAGCGCCGTATTTTGCCATGTGCGGTTGCACTTGAAGGTGAGTACGGACTCAACGACGTTGTTGTTGGCGTACCTATCAAGATCGGTAAAAATGGTATGGAAGAAATTATTGAGATCGAACTTTCTGATGAAGAAAGAGAGGCTCTTCACAACTCTGCAAACTTGGTAAAAGAGCAGATTGAGAAGATATCTTAACACTGCATAAACAGTGCAATGTAAATAGAGAAAGGGCGGTTGATTACTCAACCGCCCTTTTTGTTTCGCCTAGTCAATTCTATTCCATTTCGTCATCATCTCTGCGCCTTGGCTGCAAAAATGAAAGCACTATGTGTAGGTTCTCAACAGCCTGCTGCAATTGCTCAATATTGCCGTTATTGGCAATGGTGAAGTCGGCTAGTTTGTCTTTATCCTCTTGCGACATTTGGTTTGTAAATCGCAGCTTCACTTCTTCTTTGGTCAACCCGCGTTGCTCTGTTAGACGCGATATTCGCAATGGCTGCTCAGCAGTAACCGACACTATGTAGTCGTATATCTCCTCAAACCCTGCTTCGTAAATCAATGCCGACTCATTGTAAACGCGCTGAACTCCTGACTCATGCAGTTGGTGCAATTTCTCTATCAGAGCTTCTATGACAAATGGATGTACAATGCTGTTGAGGGTTTCCAGATTCTCCCTGTGCTCCTCGCTCTCACCAAAAACAAGTTCAGCAATTGCCTGCGTATCAATCGTGCCATTTGGAAACAACTCTTGTTCGAACACTTCGTTGATAGCGCCCTGAACTTCCTTTTTCAGCATCGCTTCCTTTGCCAGGGAGTCAGCACTGAGGACAGTTTCGCCTAAATCGCGCAGTATACTTGCCACTGCCGACTTCCCAGAACCAATTCCACCTGTGAGGCCAATGAGTACCAAATCTTCGGGTTTTGCTTCAGAAAACGCTTGTTGCAGTGTCGTTGCCATAGTTCTAGCCAAAAAAAAGGGAAGATAACTCTTCCCTCTCTAACAGATATAAGATTTGTGAGGCGTGTGCTATTCCGTTTCAGCAACACGTCCAAGCAAATTGAGCAAACGCTTGTAGTTCGTAGGGCCTAGAACCCCTTCAACTTTCTCTTGCGTTTTCTTCCAAGCCGGCTCGGCCTTTTTCAGCGCTTTCTTCCCTGTTGCCGTCAATGCTACCACGCGAATACGCTTGTCTTGCTTACCTTGCTTAACCCCAATGAATTTTCCAGATTGAAGTGGACGCAAGTTGCGCGTTAGCGTCGTGCGATCCATTTGCAATGCATCTGCAAGTTCAATGATAGTCGGTTCTTCCAAAGAAGCAATGCGAGACAAAATTGTGAATTGGGTTGAGCGAATACCGCTCGACTTCAGTGCATGGTCGTACATCTGTGTGATTGAACGACTAGCTGAACGCAAATTTGCATTGGCGCAATTGTCATACGGTGTAGCTGGGAACTCCTTCTTTGCTGCTGCTTTAGCTGGAGCAGCTTTCTTAGCCGTTGCCTTTTTGGCAGTCGTTGTCTTTTTGGCAGCCGGAGATTTTTTTACTGCGGTAGTCTTTTTAGCTGCTGGAGCTGAGCTACCGGTTTTTCGGGCTGTTGTCTTCTTTGCCGGAGACTTGGCAGCCGTTTTAGTAGTTGTTGTACTCTTGCGCTTTGTTGCGCTTTTTGTCGCTGTTGACTTCTTAGCAGCTGTCTTTTTTGTGGCTGCTTTTCTTTTAGCCATTGCGAGACCCCTTAATCAATGAATAGGAACAACTTGTTTTTAGTGTGCATACACCGTGTATATGCACAATCGTCGAACAATAGCGAAAAAAGGGGAAAAAGGCAAACATTCACGTTTTGTTTACAGATACATTACACGTGAATTCAGAAGCCACAGGCAATACATTGATTCAATCCGGCTTTGTGGAAGAAAGTCCGCTCGAATTACATTGGGGTGGTCGTGTACTACACGCTTATCGCTAAAACAATATTTTGAAATGTGGAAAACATGTGCTAGGTTCCGGCATGATTGGGAGAAGAATACATGAGCTGAGAAGGCGGTATGGTCTTTCACAAGTCCAATTTGCCAGTCGTTTAGATATCTCACAAGGATACCTGTCGGAATTAGAGCACGGTGCTAAGGTTCCCGGCTTTCCCATCCTTGCATCGCTAAAGCAATATTTTCCGGAGATAGACGCAAACTGGCTTTTAACCGGGAAGGGCTCCATGCTTTTACGAGATTTCGAACCCGAAGCGACAACTTCCCCTAGCGAAACTACATTTGCAGAAATGCAGGCAAAAATCGATGCACTGTCTGCAATCATCGTGAAGGCTTGTGCAGGCAGCTCGATGCAAACCTCTAAAGGTGACACTGCTGAAGTACTGCGAATCAGAGGCCTCAGCCCGGCAAAATTGGAACAATTGCAGGAGTATCCACATGAAAATAGTTGAGTTAAAGGCACTGGAAAGCAATGGTGAATTTGCTTTCCCACTCTTTACTGAATCAGTCTCTGCTGGTATTCCGACACCCACTGATTCTCATGCAGATGACACTATTGACCTAAACAACTACTTGGTACGCAATCCGAAGAGCACGTATTTCGTTCGCGTCGCTGGATACTCGATGCTCGACGCAGGTATTTGCGACGGGGATATTCTGATTGTCGACACATCCAAAGAACCGGTGTCTGGTGATGTTGTTATTGCAAGACTTGATGCCGAACTCACGGTGAAGCGCTTCGTTCAAAGCGATGGTGTCATAACGCTCATTGCCGAGAACCCAGAGTACACCGACATAGCAGTTGAAGGTGAAGTTGATTTTCAGATTCTAGGTGTCGCCAAGCACGTAATCCACGACCTCTAGTTTGAGAAGGATTCTCGTTGCAACCAATGTTCATATATTTTTGTGGAACGTCTGTCCTTGTGCCCCATAAGTCTACCAATCGTTTTTATGCTATAGCCAGCCTTCACCATGCGAATTCCGAATGAATGTCGCAGTGAATGGCAGCTTACGTTTTGATCTAGCCCTAGTGACTGAAATGCACGCCTATATGCTTTGTACACCGGCGATGCTGAAAACGTAGGTCTGAATTCAATGTCATGGTTTGTTTCCATCTCAGTTCGAGTACCTGGGAACAAGTATTGCAATTCCATGTTGTCTGGAGAGCACTGCGCAAATGAACCACGGATTTCTATGTAGATGTTGTCGTAGGAGTCTTGTAAATGGACGCGTTTTACTGCGGCACATCTTCGTTGTAAGACATCTTTTAGCTCAGGTGGAAGTATCGTGTAGTGCGTGTGGCCGCGGTCTCTCACGGCTATTCTCAAGAGCTCGAAATCCAAGTCGCGCAATCGCAACTGCAATACTTCGTGAAGTTTTAGGCCGGCATAGTACATCAATTGCCCAATAAGTAGTGCGCGTCCGGCCACCAATCCGAAGACGCGGTGTGCTTGCTCTTTCTGCAGAACCCCGAGTTCAGGCTTAGTGTTGCAACATCTCTGAAATGGTGGAATCTCGTCGTCGAGATGCAAAACATGATCTATTAAAAACTGCAGTGCACATTGCGCTTGATTCTGCGTTGAGGGTCGTACTTGTTGATCAGTGCAGAGATGTGAAAGAAACGAGCTGATATGGTGAGCAGAAATCTGTGATGTGTCACTGACTTTGCACCACAAGAATAAATTTCGCGCCCATCTGGTGTAGGCACGCCGAGTATTGGAACTGAAATGGAGCTCAACGAGACGCTTGTTGAACTGAGAAAGGCATTGTGAGGGCTTCATAGCTCTGTCCTCCAACGCCGGCAATGGTCGAACAAATAGTACAAATCAAAATGCTAATCTGCAACTGCAAGACTGATAAATCCGCAGAGACAGGACTCATTACTTTGTTGTTACGCGCATTTGTAGTAACTATTCATACAAGAGTTTTGCCCAAAAACAGCGGAGTATATAATGGCAAAGGTAACTGGAGTTGGCGGAGTTTTCTTCAAGGATTCAAAGAGTCAAGAACTTCAAGATTGGTATCGTGACACGGTGGGGGTGCCGGCAAACAAGGAAGGGTACCTTATGTTCCCTTGGCGAGAGCTTGATAATCCTGACAAAATGGGGGCAACAGTGTTTTCCGTGTTTGACAAAGGATCAGACTATTTTGGCGATGACAATCAGCAATTCATGATCAACTTTCGCGTTGATGACCTCGATGCAATGCTCGAGCGCTTAACTGCAGATGGCACAAAAGTGCTCGAGGCTCGAGAAGAGTTTGAATTCGGAAAATTTGCTTGGATTGTCGATCCGGCAGGTAACCGTGTTGAGCTGTGGGAACCTACACATTCAGATATCGATTTTTGATACATTTGTACTCGTAAAAGCTATCCGTAAAGGTACATGTTATTCACTATCTAGGGCTTGAGTTGTGGAGATTCGAAAGATATTAAGAACGGCACAGTATTGCTTCGGCGTGCTGTTTATAAGTGGCGCACTACTGAGCTGCAATGCTTCAGATTCTACTCAAAATGCCACATCTGAAACTGAGCAAGTAAACACCACGGCAGAAAACGCAGTGTTTGTTGATGTTCGTACTCCAGAGGAATTTTCGTCCGGTCATGTAGATGGCGCAACAAATATTCCTGTTGACGAGATTGAGCGTATAACAGAGGAGATTCCGGACAAAGACACGCCAATTGTCTTGTACTGCCGCTCAGGTGGTCGCGCCGGTCGGGCTCTCAAGGCATTGACAACACTCGGATACACTGATGTTGTTAACGCAGGTGGTGTCAACGATGCCAAGAAATTGAAAGGCAAGTAGAGAATGTAGACGCGAACGAATAGGGAGCTGAGCCTCTCAGTGGTTCAGTTCCTATTCTTGTGATTCGATAGCCAAACAGCCGTATTGAGATGTGTTTAGAGAGTGCCCATCAACCCTATGGTAAAAGTTCGGCCATAAGTTGTTGGCAGTGAATTCTGTCGGTAGAACAAGACATCAGGCCCAAAACCCTTTGTGTTGAGCACATTGGTAACAAAGGCTCGCACCCAAAGCTTGCCGCTCTCCTCTAAGTCGAACAAGTCGTTCAGTTGGTACTGTACATTTGCGTCAAGCAACGCAAGAGCGGTAGGTTTGGGATTTGATTTCACCGCTATCGGGCTGCGCAAGTACGACTCTTCCGGTGCAGAATGTGCGTTGAGAAACAGTGACACTTGAAGGGGTTCAAAAGAATATTCTATCCCAGATTTGAGAGTGAGTTGCGGCAACAAAGTGAAGTGCTCAAGGGTGTCGTCCAATGTGTGATGATACCACGTAATAGAATTCAAAACCCTAAAGTCTCCAAACCACAGCGTTGATTCAAGTTCTAGACCATATGATTCACTTTCTCCCACATTCTCGGCAAAAACGTCGTAAGATGTGTCGCTCGGGTCTGGTTGAAATCGAATAAGATCTGTGCTGCGACTTACAAATCCAGAAACCGAAATATGAGAGTTTGCTGTCGAGTGGACAAGTTGAACATCGATAGTACTCGTTCGTTCGGGAAACAAGTTCGGATTTCCTTTTTCATACGGGGGATTATCAACGGTAAACTCGGTTGCTGCCGGTACTCTATATGCCTGCGATGCGAGTAGCTTCGCTGTCCAAGCTCCGTCACTCCACAAAAATGCCAACCGCGGTGTCAATTCAATATCAGAACCTTGACTTTTATTGAGCTCCAACCCCACTGTGGCTTTCAACTCCTTGGATAGCGCATAGTCAGATTGAACAAATAATCTGTGCAGCCACAATTCGTAGGCATTATAATTGGTGGTTTTATCTCCGTGGTAGAACGTTGTTGCATAACCGCCTAGGAGGCGCAAGTCGTCTGAAACATCTACATCAAGTGTCGTTTCTAGCATATGCATCCAGTTGATGAAATACAATGCGCGAGCATCGGCGATCTCCCACTCAAATTCCTCGAAATTGTGTGTGTATGAGAGTGCCCACGTTGCATCGGACCACAGCTTGTCTTCCCACGTTGCACTGAACTGTGTAACTCGACTTAAAAAATCAATTCTTCCATTTGTAGGAAGAAGTTCTGGTACGCGGTCAACAATACCAGACTCTACATTTGCAGCGTAAAAACTGGCAGAAAGCTTTCCCAGTGTAGCTGAGCCGACCAAGCTCAAGTTGAATTCAGGTTTGCGCAAATTGAACGTGCTGTCTGGGATACCTTGATAGCCCGTTGTAAACGGAGGTCTGTCAGAGTAAAACATGCGCGAGCCAATCGACAAATCAGCATGTTCGTCCACCGAAAACAAGCTCGATTCGATAAGTGTCGTGTTCCAGTCTCCAGCCATAACCGTTGTTTTTGTTTTGCCTGGTTCAGATTTACGCGTGATTATGTTGATAACACCTTCCACTGCATGTGTGCCATACAAGACTGAACCGGGGCCGCGAATGACCTCGATGCGCTCAATATGATCTACCGGAAAAGCGTAAAACACTGAATAGGAAGCTATGTTCCCATTGTCTACACGCAATGGTTTCCCGTCTATAAGAATCAGGACTCGCACGAGAGAAGAGTTTACTTCACCTCCGCGAACGGTTACACGATCAATACCAGGTGCGATGTGAGATTGCACGCCGGGAATTCTGTTGAGAACGTCAAAAAGTGTAAGTGCACCAAAAGAACGAATATCTTCATGTGTGTACACACT